>JAGPGE010000738.1 GCA_018056145.1 Armatimonadota bacterium | reverse complement strand
ACCGCCACGAACCAGAACCTTGACGGGCAGTCCCTTTGTCTTCAGTTCACGCACCGCCTTGCGAGCGCCCTCCAGAGTTGCGAAGGGGCCATCAGTACCGTCGGCCTTGGCGGCTGCGCGTGTGCCAGACCATTCGTCGTTCCCATCCGGGGCGACGTAAACGACTGTGGTGTCTCGGTCACCGGCGAATGCGGCAAAGCACCAGGCCAACAGGAGCAGACAAGCAAACAGCACATGAGTTCGTGTCATTGGGTTCCCTTTCCCGGACGTACATTGGCCGGACGGCGTCTGGATCACATCATTCCTCCTACCCCGAGAGAATCCCTTCAAACCCCGGGGAGGTGTTCGGGGGGCGGGAGCCAATTCTACCCCCACATCCCTGACTGCAGGAGGCTCCCAGCATGCCCGCGTTCTACGTTGCAGTTGGTGGCAAGGACAGCTGGCCGGGAACAAAGGCGCGCCCGTTCGCCACTGTCGAAGCCGCCCGAGATGCCGCCCGCACACTGCGCAAGTCCGGCCACGTGGACGGCCCCATCACCATCTACCTCAAGGGCGGCGACCATTTCCTCGAGCGCCCGCTGGTCCTGTCCGGCGCGGACTCCGGCACCGAGGACAGCCCCCTCGTCTTCGCCGCTTGCCCCGGCGAAGTGCCGGTGGTCAGCGGAGGCGTGCCCATCTCCGGCTGGGAGAGGGGCACCCTCAACGGCAAGCGGGTGTGGGTCACGCGTGTACCAGGAGTCAAGCGCGGCAATTGGCGCTTCGCGCAACTTTTCGTCAACGGATGGCGACGCACCCGCCCGCGCCTGCCGCGCGAGGGTTTCTATGAGATCGCCTCCCTGCCTGACGTCACCCCCGAGACCCAGTGGAATGTGGGCCAGCGCCGCTTTGTCTGCAAGCCCGGTGATATCCGGCCCTGGCACAACATCCAGGACGTTGAGATCCTGGCACTGCACCTGTGGACCGAATCGCGCCTGCCTATCGTCTCCTTCGACGAGACCACGGGCCTTGTGGAACTCGCCAAGCAGAGCCATTTCCGCCTGACCCGTGATCACCACGGCGCTGGGTCGCGGTACTATGCCGAGAACGTGCGCGAGGCCTTCGGCGAACCGGGTGACTGGTATCTCGATGCGGACTCCGGCGAGCTTACATACCTGCCCATGCGCGGTGAGAAGCCTGAAGACGCCCATGTGGTTGCTCCGCGGCTACAGCAACTCGTGATCCTGAAGGGCACCGAGAAGCGCCCCGTCAGCCATGTCCGCTTTGAGGGCATCACCTTCTCCCACACCGAATGGACGCTTCCCGAAGACATGTCAGGCATGTCCCAGGCCGCCGTATCCGTGCCCGCGGCGATCCATGCCGAAAACGCTACGCACTGCTGGATATCCCGGTGCGAGATCTCTCACGCGGGCACATACGCCGTGGAGTTTGGCCCCGGTTGCCGCGCCAACTTCGTCTCTCACTGCCATCTGTGGGACCTCGGCGCCGGCGGGGTGAAGATGAACGAGGGCAGCGGGTTCACCACCGTTGCCGATTGCGAGATCGACCACTGCGGCCGCATCTTCCACAGCGCAGTGGGCGTCTGGATCGGCAGGAGCAGCGACAACCAGGTCGTGCACAATGACATCCACGACCTGTACTACACTGGCGTCTCCGTGGGCTGGTCGTGGGGATACCAGCCGTCCAGCGCAGCCCGGAACGTGATCGAGTTCAACCACATCCACCACATCGGCAAGGGCGTGCTGTCCGACATGGGTGGCGTCTACACCCTTGGGGTCTCTCCCGGCACCCGGGTCTGCCACAACCTCATCCACGACATCTCATCCGACACGTACGGCGGCTGGGGCCTGTATACCGATGAGGGCAGCACGGGCATCATCCTCGCCAACAATGTCGTCTACAACACCAAGACCGGCGGGTTCCACCAGCACTACGGGCGCGAGAACGTGATTGAGAACAACATCTTCGCCTTCGACCAATCCAATATGGTCGCCCGCACCCGTAACGAGGAGCACATCACCCTCTTCTTCCAGCGCAATATCGTCCTCATCGACCATGGCGATTTCTTCGGCGGCAACTGGGAGGGCGACACTTTCAGCGTCAACCAGAACCTGTACTGGGATGTGCGCAAGGAGCCGAGAGCCATGGGGCCGGGAACCATCGCCCAGTGGCGCAAGCGGGGGCACGATCAGACCAGCATCTTTGCGGACCCGCGCTTCGTCGCCCCGGAGAAGGGCGACTTCCGCCTGACACCCGGTTCGCCCGCAGAACTCATCGGGTTCCAGCCCATCGACCTGTCCACGGTGGGGCCGCGCGAGGATTAGCAGGAGACTCATGCGGAAGGCACGAAAAGGCGGCCGCTCCATCAACGAACGCGGCCGCCTTCCGTTGAGCCGGGGGGGCTGCTAACTCGCCTTCCGCCGCCGCCAGTAGATGAGCCCGGCGATGCCAAGCCCGAAAAGCCCTATCGTACCAGGTTCCGGAACACACTCCGTCGCGGTGTGCCAGGAATCAATGAAGAATGCCTCGCCCGGCGCCACGGTCAAACTCACGACCATCTCTTCCCACTCCGGGTTCGGCTCGATCCGGACGTACCCGTCGTTGATTAGCCAGCCATCCGGTAACTGCGACGCGGGGTTGAAGAGGTACCACATGTCCGCGATCCGATGTCCGCCCGGAGTAACGATCCCGACGCCCAGCGAGGTCTCCGTTCCAGTCTGGAACCAGATCAGCTCGGACCAGACGTCTTTCTGCAGTCTCGGATCCGGCCAGTTGTCCAGATGCCAGGTGACCTGCGCCAGCAGAGGATCGTTGCCGGTGGTGTTGTCGAACACCAGGATGCCCGTTCGGTTGCCGGGCAGGCCGGGAACCGAATCGGCCCAGACATAGTCCCCTTCGATCAGCAGCCAGTCTGACGGGAACAGGTCCGGGTCGTCCCATCCCTCAAGATCGTAATCCGGACCGGGTATCAGGTCCAGCGACCCCTGGGGCCCGTTCGGGTCCGACGGCCAGGTAGCCGGACTGGTGACGAAATCCAGCAGTGCGTTACGCTGGTACGGGAACTGTGTCTTCCACTCGTCAGCCGTCGCGTTGTCCTCGGGGGGGTTGATGAAGGGCGTTGCGGAGACGCTGACAGCAAGGAGCAGACCAATGAGAATGC
>JAGPGE010000056.1 GCA_018056145.1 Armatimonadota bacterium | reverse complement strand
GTACAGATTACCCAGCATCCAGGCCCCGTCATCCGCGAGGTCACTATCAGGGAACATCTGCACCAGGCAGCGGTAGCCCCATTCCTCGTTGCGGAAGGACTCGGGCCTGAACGAGGACACGTACGCGTAGTGCATGTACGTGTCATCTGCGTACGGCGTGCCCGAGAATCGGTTCAGGAATGCGGCGTTGGCGACGATGGCCGCCTGGATCTCCTTCTCCTGGCGCACCTTGCAGCAGGTGTAACTGGCGGTAGCAGCATCTTCGTGCTGGTTGTAATAGGTCAGGCGGGTGGGGAGAAGAGCGAGGTCACGGAAGGATGATGTGATGGTGCCGCCGATGTCAAAATCCTGCGCGTCCGCGAGCGACGCAATCACGAGCAGTCCGAGCAGAATGAGGCCGTTACGCATACGGTTGCCCCTCCTGGAGAGCAGCAGTATGGACGCCATCGGACATGGACTGGCTCAATCTATCCATTTCGCCACGATATATCTTAACCATCGGTCAAGGCCGATACAAGACTGAAACCGGAATTTACACCTTATTGACCCGTAGCGCGCCAGGCAAAACCCTCAATCGCCCCGGCCACCGCTTCCCGGCGCCGCAGCATCGCGCCCGGATCCTTGCTGAAATGGGTGTAGTCTTGGGATATGTCCTCACCCACCTGCAGGAGAGGGTTCGCCGGATCAAGCTCCCGCAGCAGCCACAGGTACTCGTAGTCCTCGATGCCGTCGCGGACCGTCTCCAGGCGCACCGATGACAGGGGTTCGAAGTCCCGGCCGGGGTAGATCAGCCAGCCATCACCGTTGACCTTGAACTCCTTGTAGGTCGCAAGGTCCCGGCAGTCCCAGTCAGCCTCATCCGGCCAGTGCTGCCCATCGGGCTGTTCAGGCAGTAGGCCGAACCAGTAGTTGACACGCCAGTAAAGAAAGCCCGTACAGTCCTTCTGCCAGGTCTGCCAGAAGAGCACCCGGTGGTCGATGGCGGGCTGGTCGATGAAGAAGTTGGCGTAAGGAGGCTTCGGACCGCAGCAGACGTAGAGCCAGGTGACATCGCCTTCGGCCCGGCGCGCCTCGAAGAAGGGGTCATCCTGGTTTGCCGTCAGCGCGCACCAGATGCGCACCGTGTCGTTGAGGTCGGCTGGCGTCCGGTTGGTATAGTAGGTCTGCATGATGGGCGCGTCGGGCACGACTTCCAGCACCCTACGGTAGGCGGTGCTCACCGCTTCGTACTCCTCGGGACGCGCTTCGTCCCAACCGTAGACATGCCCGTAAAGCAGCCAGCCCTTCTCTCGCCAGTGGTCGATCTGTTGCCCGACCTGTTTCTGGATCTCCGCGATCTCGGTCTTCAGTTCGAAGTCGTCGATGACAACGTCACGGCCCTCGCACTCGGCCACGAGATCATCAATGTAGATGCGCAGCGGGCGGTCCTTCTTGTCGATCACAAACTGGAAGTTGCCACACACCGCCAGTGTGTCCGGGTTCAGGGCCTCCCCGGTCTGGTTGTGGCGGTACTGGGAGATGGGGATGCGGACTTCATGCCAGTTCTCTTCGGCGACTGTGAACGTGGTGATCCACCGGTCCGGGAAGTTGTTCACGAAGGCCACGACGCGCTCGCCCACCAGGTCCGCGGTCTCCGGCTTCACCCAGAAGCGGAAGGCCTTGCAGCCGGCAAGGCTCAACTCGCGGCCTGCCATGGGGCGGCTCAATGAGGCCCAGGAATCGGTCTTCGGCCACTTCATCAGACCCGCGCGTTCCCCGGAATGCACCACATCCCGCACGTACTCCAGCCCCTGCGCGTTCGCGGCGTGCCAGCCGAACTGCCCCACGCTCGCCATGCTCACCCCCAGAGGCGGCAGGCGGTCGACAATAGCCTCCATGCACGCGTCGCTGACCGTGTAGTCCGGGGCGAGCGTACCATCTCCCCGCACCACTTCGCCGACGTATGACTGGCCCACCGCAGTGGGAGTGACCCGGTAATCCAGGAGGAACTGATTCCAGCGAGTGAACACTTCGGGCGGAAGATTCACCTTGTAGTCGCTGCTACCCGTATACCAGCGGGAGATCTCCCCGGCCGCGCAACCGAATGGCGTGGCGAGGTGCTGTCTGCGGGGCAGATCGAAACCGAAGACCCGCAGTTTCAGGGACATCTCGCAGCGTTCCTCACCCGCCGAGACGCTGACGGTTCCCGTGTACTCGCCTTTCGGCGTGCCCGGGGGAACGTAGAGGCGCAGCCAGATGGGCTGAAGTTCGCCGGCGCGCAGTGTGAATGGCGCGTCCGGCAGGAGCGGGTCCGGCCAGGCGCCCACGCGGAGGGTGGCATACCCCGGCTCTCCTGTCTCGATGTACCCGACGCGGCTGACCTTCACGTTCTCGCGGGAGATTGTGTGCCCTTCACCGTCCACAAGATCGCCCACAGACACTCGGCAGCTTTCGATTGCCCTGTCTGAGAGTGAGACCACCACGATCTGGGCACTCTCGTACTCATTCCCGGCCGCGGAGACTTCCAGTGCCCTGGAGACATCCCCCTGGAACCCCTGTCCGTCTCGGAACACTTTCTCGAGGGGAGACGCCACCGCAAGCCCGAAGGAGGGCTGCCCGCGTCCTCTGCCCCACTCCGTCCAGACCCGGAGCTTCAGAGCCGCCGCCGCAAGCTGGGAGACCTTCGCATCCAGCGCGGCGATGCGCCCCGTGAGTTGCGGCCAGGTGTCCGGGGGGACGGTCTCGGGCGCTGCAAGCAAGCCCTCCAGCGCATCCAGTTCCCCTCTGGCTTCAGGCAGGAGAGCGGGAACTGCGCCGGCCACGGTCGCGGGGACGCCGTCCAGGCCCAGCCCGGCTGTCAGCGTTCGGAACCGCTCCGCAAGGGGCGCCAGCCGGTCGTGCGCCATCTTGGCCAGTCGCGGCGCCAGGTTCGCGGGGACATCCGCAAGCGCCCCGAATCGCGCGGGGTTGTGGAAACCGCCGAATGTGCAGGACCACGAACTCGCCTGCCCGCAGGCTTTGTCCGCGCGCCCCAGATTGATGAACCAGCGGCTACCGGCCCCAAGCTCAAGCGGCAACTGGCTGACGGGAATCGCCATCTCAACGGTCCAGGCATCCGGGCTCTCACGAGCGGCAGCGGTCCAGTCCGCATTCCAGGATGCATCGGTGCGCCGCGAGTCATACCGCGTGCCCAGGGGATTGACCACGAACTGGCAGTAGTCCCCGCGCACCGGGCTGGTAGAGATGAACACCTCGACATCATCGTCCATCCAGACCGGGCCGTCGCGCTGGGTGATCGTTTTCACCAGGGGGACGCCGGGCTTGCGTGGGCAGTGGAAGGCGAAGTAGAGGCTCTCGCTGTCTCCCACTACCCAGGCGCGTGTGTCCAGATCCGGGGCTGAGCCGTCGTTCACACGGAAACCCGACAGCGCGCTGCCCGCGTCCCAGCAGGCCTCGGAGAGCAGACCGTCGATCTCGGGCGCATCCTCCACCGTCGAGCAAGTCACCGTTGGCGTCCCGTATGCCGAAACATCGTCGAACCAGACGGTACCTGTCCCCCGCAGGAGCGGCACTAGGCAGATGTGGTCCACGCCCTCGGGAACGATGAACCGGTGGGTTTCCCTGCGCCAGTCGAAGGTTCCCGTCCAGCTTGCGGTGGCCCTGCCACCCACGATCTGCTGGACGCCCTCGCGCAACTGTACGTCCATTCCGCAACTGCCCTTGACCCCTTCGGCCTTGATCCAGAACTGCACCACGATCTCCTGCCCTGGCTCCACGGGTGCTGCCGGGTGATGCCAGGTGCAGACGCCGTCGAACGCCGGGTTGGTGACACGCAGGCGACCGCTGAACTGGCCTGAATGTCGAACGTCCCCGTCCATTTCGCTCGAAACACCCTCGCGCGCATTGCGGGGAGGCCAGATGCCCCAGTCGGCGGCAGCGGGAGGCATGCCCTGTTCGAACCCGCCATTGAGCACCAGGTCGGGAGTAGCGCCGAGGTCCGCAAGAGAGGGCGTAGAGAGCAGGAGAACCGTGAGCAAATGGAGAGGGTGCGTCGTTCGGGGCATCGCAGACACCTCGCGGGCCGGGTTTGGTCGAGAACATTCACCTGCCCGGTTCCCCGCACACGGCGCCTGTCCCTCCCGCACAAGAAACAGCGGCGGAAGGATGAACCCTCCGCCGCGAAATACCCGTCAGACGTTCGTTCGGTGCCGTCAGTCCCGTATGATCGTCTGATCCCGCGACGGCCCCACCGACACCATGCCAACGGGGACGCCCGTGGTCTTCTCTATGAACTCCACATACTTGCGGGCTTTCTCAGGCAGGTCTTCGTACTTGCGGCAGGCGCTGATATCCGTCTGCCAGCCGTCAAGCTCTTCGTAGACCGGCTTCGCCTCGTTCATCAGGTCCACGTCGCTGGGGACCATCTCGTGGCGCTTGCCGCCGATGTCGTACGCCACGCAGACGGGCAGCTTCTCGAACACGTCAAGCACATCGAGAAGCGTGAGTGCGATAGCGGTTGCACCGTTGAGCCGGGCGGAGGTTCGCACGACCACAAGGTCCGGCCAGCCACAGCGTCGTGGGCGTCCGGTGGTGGTCCCATACTCGTAGCCGCGCTCGCGGATGAGATCGCCGTCCGGGCCCTTGTCTTCGGTGGGGAAAGGCCCAGCCCCGACGCGAGTGGTGTAGGCCTTGGCGACGATGAACACGTCGTCGATGACGGTGGGGCCGATCCCCGTTCCCAGGCACGCGCCCCCGGCGATGGGGTGCGAGGAGGTCACGAAGGGGAATGTGCCACAGTCCAGGTCAAGGAAAGTGCCCTGCGCGCCTTCCATGACCACGTTGCCGCCTTCTTCCACTACCTGCATGAGCAGCGCGCGGGTGTCGCAGATATACTCCCGCACCTCGCCAGCCACCGCCCAAACCTCGTCGAATACTTCCTCCGCCTTCATGCCCTGATGGCCGTAGAGCTCGCGGAAGAGCACGTTCTTGACCGCGAGTTGCTCGTCGATGCGCGCCCTGAGGGCGTCTTCGGACAGCAGGTCGAACATGCGCACGGGCCGAGGCATGCGCGCGGTCTTGTCGGTGTAAGCCGGGCCGATCCCGCGTCGCGTGGTGCCGATGCTCCCCGCCCCCCGGGAATCCTCCTGCAGCCCATCCAGGAGCCGGTGGTAAGGCATGATCACGTGAGCGCAGCCGCTGATGCGCAGCCCGCTGCAGGTGATGCCGCGCGCCTTCAGTCCGTGGATTTCCTCAACCAGAGAGGTCACGTCGATCACCGTTCCGTCGCCCATGATGGACAGGCAACTCTCGTGGAGAATGCCGGACGGGATCAGGTGCAGCTTGAACTTCTCTCCACCGACGACCACCGTGTGGCCGGCATTGCTCCCGCCCTGGTATCGGACCACAGCATCCGCGTTTTCCGCGAGGATGTCGGTGATCTTGCCCTTGCCCTCATCGCCCCACTGGGCGCCCACAACGACCTTGACTGCCATGCAACTCAACTCCTTGGACTCATCCGAGCACGAAAAAGACCCAGGTGGAGTCCCCTGGGTCGAAGCACACAAAACCGCGGGATCGGGGTCCCGTAAAGTGAGTGTAGCCCCGCGGGGTGTTCGTGTCAAGGCCCTGACCCGGCACGGGGTCAGACTCGGTTTGGTGGGTAATCGCCCGTTATTTTACCGCCGGCCCGAGCATTTCCGCTCCTTCCGGCTCTGAGTCCGGCCTTACAGCTCGCGAAGCGGGCTGCGAAGCCGGGGCAACAGCCTGCGGCATTGCGGCGCGTGGTTGACGGAGGGACCGTGCCCGGATGGCATACCCCCACCCACTTTTCGCCGTCAGACCCACCAGGCACGTTCCTTGAGAGGCGTTTCAGCCCCGTGTATGGCCGGCGCCCCGTACCCGTGGTGTTGGAGCCGTGCCGTGCGCAGTACGGCACTGGCAGGAGCCGTCCGCCTGTAGCTTCCGTCCAAAGCCGTGGGATTCCGGCCCCAGGAAAGCCAATCCGGGGGCTTCCGCCCCTGGCGCTACAGGCTGCCGCCCGCTTCGCGGCTCTGGGGCAGCGGCTCACGGCGAACGGCACTCTGAACGCGTATCCGGCCCCGGCCGGCACGCATCCGGCAGAACCGATGATCGTGTTTCACCAGGCGCCTTTACTCGCAGAGCTTGACCTTTACCGGCTCGTGCGAGGCTCCGATGCAGAGAATCTCCATGCTCTCCGGCTGAAAGCCAATCAGGGCGAACATCGGGTCGTCTGGTCCCTTGAAATAGTGGGCAAGCGCGGGCGTTGAGTCCCAGACGACCTGCTTGAGGTCCCCATCATCCACGGCGCAGGCCTTCCCGCTCACCGTGGCCACACACTGAAAGCCTTCGGTGTGGAACATAAGCTGAGTCGCGGGATTGTGCGCGATCTGCACCATCTTCCGCGAACCCGCGCCACAGGCAAGGTAGTACATGCAGTCGCGCTCAGGGTCCTTGATGATCGCTCCCATCCAGCGCACCTGGGGGTGACCCTCCTCGTCCACCGTAGCCATCACGAATGAGCCGCCCGACGCCATCATCTCTTCGAGCTTCGTCAGCGCTTCCTCGCGCGTCATCGTCATCTCTCCCTCTGGGCCGCGGAACCGGCCGTGATCCGTACCCGCCATTTAGTGTCTTCGCCGCGCGTCACCTGTCTCCTCCCCGCCGGGGAGGTCTAGCACGCTCGGGGGGGGAACGTCTATGCAATCACGCCACGAACGGAGGCCTGCCCCGATGCGCACGAGACTCGCACTCCAGACAACCCTCGCCTTCATCGCACTCACCATACCCATTATTGCCCTGGGAGATGGCGCCACCATGACCATTGACCCCGCGACCCGGCATTTCCACATCGCCTACCGGGTGCCCGAAAACGCGCCGGAGACTGTAACCGTCACCTGCCGCTGGCGCCACGTCGGCCAGGAGGACTGGCAGGTGGCACGGGTAACGCCGCTGCTCACCGAGACCGCGCTTGCATTGCTTGCCCCGGGGGAGCCGGACACCTGGGAGCAGGGGGTTGTCACGGAACGCCGCGCGGCCGGCATTGAGCGCACCATAGTCTTCAACCCGTACCCCGACGCGCAGGTGGACGGGAAGGTGAACGTGGAGTTCGAGCTGCAGATCGCCGGGCCTGACGGTGCGGTGCTGCAGACGGAACGGGTCGCTCTGCAGGCCGACAACTCCGATGTGGTGTATATCGAAGACTGGTCGCAGGTGCTCCAGCGAGACGATCTGGCCGAGAACCCTGCGCGGGAGGACCGGAAGTGGAACTGGACGCCCGCGGGAGAGCAGTCTCAGGGCGCTTCCCTGGGCAACTCGTTGAGTGTCATCTCGCCGCCTGACGTGGGCGCACGGCCCATTACGTACCCGCTGGACCTCAAGGGCTACTACCTGATCTACGTCTGCAACAGGGCGCGGTACGGCATCGACCTGCGCCTGTCCGGGGATGAGCGCGCGGACGGCATCTCGTCCCGCTTCCCGTGGCAGGAAGTGCTCTGGCGCTGGGCGCGCATGGATCGCCAGCACCTTGTGCTCCAGCAACCCCACGCATACACAGGCTATTGTACCGGTCAGATCGACTACGTGAAGTTCGTGCCCATCAGCGATGAACAAGCCAAATCCCTCAACGCCCGTCTCCAAGGCCCTCAGGACCGGCTCGTGGCCGGTTACTGGGAGCCCTACTCCTGGGCATTCAGCGAGAATATCCGCAGCACTCTCCAGCACCGTGAGCCCCTCGTGGCCTTCGCGGAGGCGCGGATCGGGATCGTCGACACCCAGGTCGGACGCTTCGGGATGAAGATGGTGTACGAGACTCGTCTCACCGACCAGCTTCTCTATTCCACGCAAGGCGATCCCATCGGTCACGTGGCGAACCCGACCACGGACAATGTGGGCCGCATGCAGCAGTACACCAATACGCTGGACGCCACGCTCCGCTACTGCAGGGAACTCGGCATGGGCGCCCACGCGAACTTCGGCGCCACAAACTGCTACCCGGGCAGCCCGCTCCAGGGCAACTTCTCAAAGGAGCACCCGGAGTGGATGCGGGGTCATGCTCTGCGGTACGAAGTGCCCGAGGTGCGGCAGTACATCCTGAGCCTCTACCGAGAAACGCTGGAGATCGGCGCAGAGGGTATCTCCATTGACTACTGCCGTTATCCGGAGGGCATCGACGTCGCGGAGACCTGCAACGCCTTTCTGCGCGAACTGCGGGCTCTCGCGGACGAGTTTGGGCAGGCAAGAGGACGCCGGGTGCCCGTTCTGGTCCGATTCCCGGCACACGGCGTGCGCATGTCTGATCGCTTCGACTATGTGACGTGGTGCAAGGAGGGCCTGGTGGACTACCTTTGCCCCAGCAACATCCAGGGCCGCCACATGAACTTCGACGTGACCCCCTACCTGGAAGCCACAAGGGGCACCGGGGTCATGCTCCTGCCTGTTGTGGATGCCCTGAGTTGGGGCCTGCCCTTCGCGGGGCCTTTCCTGCAGCGCGTCGACCAGTTGTACAAGGCTGGATGCCCGGGTGTCTACATCTACCAGGCAGACGGGCGCATCCTGGCGCGAAACTCCGACCGGCGGGTGATCTCGATCCTGCCGGACAGTGCCGCGGTTTCCTCCTGGTGCGAACATGACCGGGCCATGCGGCTGCTTTGCACCAAGAACATCTATATTACGCCATACCACCAGGAACCCGGCTACCATGGCTGGGAGCGCATCCGCATCTGGGTCGAAGGCGTGCCTGACGGCCCGATGGAAGTCTACCTGGACGACAAGCTGGTCAACACTTGCGACGGCCCGCCGTACCTCGTGGGCACCGAGGCGAATGAGTCGGACGGGGTTATCCCGTCGGGCGATCACGTCCTGCGCATCCGGGTGAAGGACGGGGACGGCTGGCTGGAGCGCAGCTTCAACATCCACGGGGCATGAGGGAACCGCCCGCAGTGCACTCTGCAGAATAGCGGAACCGGGGGACTGGCATCCGTTCTCGAGCCTAGGCCGAGACCGGTGCCTGTACCCGGTTCTACCCAGCGCCCATCAAGTGCCCGCTTCGAAGTGTCGGTTGCCAATAAGGGCACTCCGGAGGACCTGAACGTGAAACCGATCGCCGCCATGCCAGTTCTGCTGGTCATCCTCGCATCTTGCGCCGTCTGCCAGGACGCGCCCTGGATCATTGTGCCGCACAAGCCCGACCCTGCCTTTGCCCTGGATGCCGACCTGTCCGACTGGGCCGGCCTGCCCGGCGAGGTGCTCATCAACACCCAGGAGCAACTCCACGTTTCCCGCGGTCCGTGGCCAGGTCCGGAGGATCTCAGCGCCCGGGTGCAACTTGCGTGGCGCTCCGAAGGCCTGTATCTCGCGGCCGAAGTGCGGGACGATCAGCTTCAGCAATCCCAGCGCGGGAGCCTGATCTACAAGGGCGACCATCTCGAGGTCTTCATCGACACCACCCCGGACGCGGACACAGGCCGCACCAGTCTGGGCGCGGGGCAGTTCCAGTTCGGCCTGAGCCCCGGCAACTTCAGGCGCACCGGGGACGCGCTGGTGGACGTGGGCGCTGAACTCTTCGTGTTCCGACCCGAAAACACCGCTGCAGAAGGCGCGGGCCTGGCTTCGCGCCGGACCGATGACGGATACGTGATCGAGGCGCTCCTGCCCTTCGCGCTCATGGACATTGAGACGCCGAAACCGGGCATGCCGCTGGGACTGGAAGTCGCTCTCTCCGACTGCGATTCGCCCGAGGCCGCGCAAGAGAAGTACATGACCATCGGGACCGCGCCCTGGGCGATCAGCCGCAAGCGCCTGCAGCCCACGCTTCTGGGCGACTCCGAGGGCAAGGCCACCCCGCCGGCCCGCAAGGTGGTCATACGCGACGAGTTCTCCGTGCCGCACAAGACCACCACTGAGATCACCTTTGAGGCTCCGCCCACTCCTGAAGGGCTGGAGGCCTACCTGCGCTTCCTGGGCCGCAATGACTTCACGAAGCCCGCGGGATACGCGCCGGTTCTGCATCTGTGGCTCAACGAACAGCCGATCACCGGCGACCGTCTCACCAACCGCCCCCGGGTGTCCACCTATCGCACCGGTCTAACAATGACCTTCATGACCGGTGACGGGTACATCGCTCTCCCCTACTCCCCGGACTTCGACGCAGTGGACAAGGACCCGACCTACGGATTGGTGGATTACCCGAAGGCGTGCGAGTTCGAACTGCGCGTGACGGACCTGTTGAGGGAAGGCGCCAATGTCCTGAGGATGCAGACCCGCGAAGACCCCAAGGGCAAGTGGGTGCTGGTATTCGGGGATGTGTCGGTTCTGTTCAAGGCTCCACCGCCGCCGGAAGCCATCCGTCGGCCTGCGCCCACCGGCGAGATCCCGGTCATTCAGCCCAATCCGCCCGCCGGGCCGTGCTACCAGGTCTCGGAGCAGTCTTCCGGCAGGCTGGTGCTCACGGTGGGAGGGGAGACGTTCGCGGTGGAGAGCCGCTTCTCCACCCCCGACAGCGGTTGGGCACAGGGCAGCAATGCTTTCTTCGAACACACCCGGCGCATTGAAGAAGGGATCGACGGGGTCACGGTCTTCGACACCTTCCGCAATCTCACCGGCGAGAACCTGCCCATCATGCAGCGCCACACGGTCCCGCTGGGCGGGCGGCTTGCGAAAGTCTGGCTCGCGGGGGCCTCACCCTTCGGCAACAACGGTTCGCGCGGGGAGAAGTCAAACCCGACCACTTATGCCACAACCGCAAGCGCGGGAATCGGGCTCATGCCCATGAACGACGAGTTCCAGGTGCATGTGGTGAACTACTGCCTGGACGGCGTCCCGGGGATGTCCGATGACGACTTCGTCCTGCGCCCGGGGGCCAGTTACACAGCGGAGTGGATGATCGTCCCCACAGCGAAGCCGGACTTCTGGGACTTCGTGAACGCAGCGCGCCGGGCACGGGACGCCAACTTCACGCTTCCCTACCAGTTCGCATTCCTGTCCGCGCGGCCCCAGCATACCGACGACTTCCTGAAGCGCTTCGTTGAGCACAAGTCGCCCGATCTGGTCTGCGCGAGCATCAACTACCCGCTGTATAAGGGCATGTACTCCCACGGGACTTCGTTCCAGCAGGTGGACCACTCGGCTTACGCCAAGCACAATGCCCGGCTGAAAGAGCTGTTCCCGGACCTGAAGACCTCGATCTACTTCCACTGTTTCCTGGATGTGACCGAAGACGCGCCGGAGCGTTACGCGGACGCCCGCACCTTGCGCCCCGACGGCACGCAGGCGAACTACGGCAAGGACATCTACAAGCTCTTCTTCCCCACTCTCGACAACAGTTACGGGCCGGCGGTGGCGAAGAACCCCGAGATGATCATGGGTGTCTGCGGCGCCGACGGGGTCTACTGGGACGAGCTTGAGTACAGCGCGTACCAGTATCACTATGGTGAACCGTGGGACGGCTGCAGCGGCGACATAGACCCGGTCACCCACGAGCTCAAGGGTCTGAAGACCTCGATCACCCTGATCAGCCAGCCGTGGCGAGTGGAGCAGCTCAAGAAGATCCTCGCGCAGGGGCCTTTCATCGCTAACGGCCAACCACACACCCGCACCGTGGCCAGCTTGAAGCTGCAGCGGTTCGTGGAGACCGCGACCATCAGCAACTGCCTGCGCGCGATCCTGTACTCGCCCATCGCGCTGGGGGACCACATTGCCGAGAAAACCGAGGTGGACGCCTACCGCTGGATGCTCAAGGCGCTGGATTACGGCTGCGTGTACAACTGGTACAGCGAGGGCGTGTCTACCGGCTACAAGACACTGACCGAGCACATGTTCCCGATCACCCCGGTGGAACTACACGAGGGGTACATCATCGGGCAGGAACGCATCATCACCAACCGCAGCGGGCTGTTCGGCTGGGGAGATGACTCGGGGCACGAAGTGCACGTGTACAATGACGAAGGCCGCGAGGTTGAGGACTTCAGCGCGCCGCTAGTGACCATCGACGGGAAGACCTATACGGAGCTTCGCTTGGCGGAGGACTGGTCGGCGGCGATCATCCGGAAGGGAAGGTAGCACCCCGGATAGGGTTCCACCGGACTTCTGGGTGCCACAGCGGGCCCCGCCTGGTGTGCTCTGCGGCGAGCACCGCTTTTCGAGCCAGCGGCACCGGCATCAGGTATCCGCGGCTAACGCGGCGACTTTGTGGTTGCACTGATGACCTGGTTCCGCGAAGCGCTCTCGCTCGTGGTCTCGGCGACTGTCAGCGGGTCTAGCGAGATGTAGTACCGCAGGCGCTCATCCACCCGCAGTTCGACTCTGCCCCCGGCCTGGACCGTGAAATCTCTTGCGGCCCACGCGCCCGTCTCATCCTGCCAACTCACCTTCACGAAAGTGGGCTCGGTGCCGTCGCCCGTGAAGACCAAGCCCACCGGGCCTCGCCCGATGACCGCATTCTGGTCGCTGCTGCTGCAACCGATGATGGCGACGATCACTGCTACAGCCAGAACGACGAGTGCGAGACGCATGCTGTCTGCCTCCAATGAATGAGCCGGGAAAGCGCGGCGATCCTGTCTGCTTCACTGATCTTGGCGCCAATCCTCAGCCAACGGGTATCTCCCCCACTTCTCTGCCGCCTCCCACATGGCCGCGATGTTCTCGGGCGGGAAAGGCATGCCCTGGTCCGGCGCGATGATGAACCCGCCGCCGGGAGCAAGGATGGACAGCACCCGTCGAACCTCGTCCTCAACCTCCTGCGGCGTGCCCCGCATGAGCACCTGCTGGGTGTCGATGCCCCCGAGAAGCGCCATCCTCCCATGGGTCAGGCGCTTGACCTCGGCCAGATCATTGGCCCGGGCCTGAACGGGGTTGAGAATGTCCACGCCCACGTCGACCAGGTCCGGCAGTATTGCCTGAACGCAACCGCACGAGTGAAAGTCGATCATCATCCCGGCCTGCTTCACCGGGGCGAACATCCGCGCGTACTCAGGCTTCAGAAACTCCCGGAAATGCGCGGGCGAGAGGAGCAGGCCCCGCTGAGACCCCAGGTCCTCGGAGAACGCGATGCCATCCAGCCCGAGTTCGGCGTAGCGCTGGAAGACCGCGATGTTGTAGTCGGCGATCTTCCGCAGCAACTCGCGGATCAGTTCCGGCGCTTCGAGGATCCCCGCCAGAAAGCTCTCCATCCCGCACAATGCCCAGGCGCGTTCGAACAGCAGGTACGTCTGCTGCCCGAAGACCAGGCGTCGCCCGCCGTCTCTTGTCTGCTCGACGCGTTCCGCGAGGCCCATATCCGCGTCGATGAGGGCATTCGGGTCGGGGGGCTCGAAGTCCGCGATGCGCTCCAAGTCCCGGAGCGGATTGCTCTTCGGGAAGGGTACCATGTCCCCGCGGGTGGTCTCCCAACCCACGCCCCAGTGGTCTGTCCAGGTGGCGACGCGGAAATTGCCCTCATATGCGACGCCGCCCATCAGGCCCTCATTGGCACGGGGCACATACTCCGGCTCGTCGAAGCGGATCGCCCGCAGCAGATTCTCCAGTGGGTCCATCATTGGCCTGAGATCAACTCCCGCTGGCCCAGCGGATTGCCGCCGAAGGGAGGATCGCGCAAACTTCCTGTAGCCAGATGTTGAACTCGGCGGCATGGTCAATGTAGATCAGAAGCTGATCAGGCTCGGTCTCGTCACGCCAACCGCCTTCCGGGTACTGGGTGTCAACGAGGAACTCGCAGAAGCTCAGAGCGGCGTCACGGGCGCGAGTGTCGCCCGTGAGAAGGTAGAAGAGCGCGGAACCCAGGCTGCTCTTGCCGCTGCCGACATAGGTGAAGCGGTCGTCGAAGCACCGCAGCTTGAACTCGAAGAACCGCGCGGCGAAGTCCAGGTACTTCCCGTTTCCCGTGGCCATGTACAGGCGGCACATGAGCTGAAGCGGAAGGCCCACCTCCCAGTAGTCCTGCTTGGGCTTGGCGATGTCGATGAACAGTGCGCCCTCCGGGTCGATCTCGGGGGTAACAAGGCGCCCGTCCCGCGTAGTGCGGAAGTAGAAGCGGTCGGGGTCCGGCTGCTGGTGCAGCACACTGATAG
>JAGPGE010000737.1 GCA_018056145.1 Armatimonadota bacterium | reverse complement strand
AATGGTTCCCTGCCCGACCGCTACCGGGGCATGGGCCACTTCGAGCTGTACGATGAGCTGAACTGCTCGCCGCGAACCTACTTCATGTTCAACCCCTGCTTCAAGACGATTCAGGAGGGGGACGTGGAGAGTTCCGGCGAGCAGATCGGCGATACCCACGTGTCCACCGTCCGGACTCCCGTCGGCGAACTGCGTACAGCCCACCGGAACATCGGGTCCTCGCACATGACCGTCGAGTACCTCATCAAGACCCCCGCCGACATGAGGGTCCAGCAGTACCTGCTTGAACACCAGCGGGTTGAGTTCGATGAGGAGCTTTTCCGCCGGCGAGACGCGGAGCTTGGCGACCGTGCCGCGCCCACCTGCTACCTGCCCCGCATCAACATCCAGCGGCTGTTCATCAACCTGATGGGCTTTGAGAACACCATCTACGCCCTGCACGACTGGCCGGACGAGACCCGAGCGCTAATCGAAGCCATAAACCAGGCCGATGACCAGTTCTACGAGGCCGTGAAGGCGTCGCCCATCGAGATCGTCAATTTCGGCGACAATGTGGATGGCAACATGCTGGCCGTTCCCCACTTCCAGGAGTTCGTCCAGCCCTACTACCGGCAACGCGCGGCAGAACTGCGCGCGGCGGGCAAGCACTGCCACCCCCACTGGGACGGGGCTATCAAGACCCTCCTGCCCTTCTGCCGCGACTGTGGGTTCGACGGCTTCGAGGCCCTCACTCCTGAACCCCAGGGGGACGTGACCATCGAGCAGATCAAGGACGCTCTCGGCGACGACCTGATCCTCGTGGACGGAATACCCTGCACCCACTTCCTGCCCCAGCACAGCTACCGCGAGGTCGAGGACTTCACCCTCAAGCTCCTGAATATGTTCGCCCCCAACCTGGTGCTGGGCATCTCCGACGAGATATCCCCTCCCGGCGACATTGAGAAGGTTCGCCTCATCTCCGAAATCGTGGAAGGCTACAGCGTCTGAGCCAGTCCCCGACACTCCCCACACTTTTTCCATCAGAAACAAAGCGGAAACACGCTGGAAAGGCTTGGGAAACACCGCTTCCCTATGCTCATGCCCATTGAGGACCGTCGATGCGGCGGGAATGAGCGTCAGGAGGCAGTGTCATGCAGCGGGTTGCAGTCGTATTACTTATGTCCCTGATACTGGCGGGCTTGCTCGCACAGTGCGGTTGGGCCGAGGGCGACCCCCCCACCCTCGAGAGTCTGGCGGCCGGAGCGGCCGAACTGAAGACTGCCGCGGACACGGTTTGGGTCGTGCTTGCGGCGGTGCTGGTCTTCTTCATGCAGGCCGGTTTCGCGTATGTGGTCGCGGTGTTCGGCTGGGCAGCGGTCACCGGCCTGCTGATATTCGGCACGCTGAGGGCAACTTTCGGCCTGCGCGCCACGCCTCAGGAAGAGATCGACGGCCTGGACATGCACGAGCACGGCGCGGCGGCGTACACCGAGATCTTCGTCCAGAGCTTCCCCGGCCTGCCCACCGACATGCGCATCCCCGTGAGTGCGCTGCAGGAGGCCGAGCCGGTGCCCTTCGCCGAGGGCACTGGCGAGAGCATCCAGGCCCCGGCAAGCCCCATGGCGCTCCTCACGGCGATTATCCGCCCCCAGGAACTGGAGCGGGTCCGAGTGGCCCTGGCATCAGCCGGCATCAATTCCCTGACCGCCACGGAAGTGCGAGGGAGTGGGCAGCAGGGTGGCTACAAGGAACGCTTCCGCGGTGTGGAGTACACCGTCTCCCTCATGCCGAAGGTGCGCCTGGACATCGTGGTGCCCCAGGACAAGGCCCAGACGGTTGCCGACACCATCATGTCTGTCGCCCGAACCGGCGCGGTGGGAGATGGAAAGGTCTTCGTGACGCCGGTTGAGGACGCTATGCGAATACGGACTGGCGAGCGCGGGCTGGCCGCGGTCTGAGGGAGACGCTGACGCAAGCCCGACCGACGGTTTCCCCCGACCTTCGGGGGCCCGGAGCGGGGTCTTCACCGCTGGATCCCTCCTGCTCCCGCTGGCAGTCCCGGCATAGGGACTCCGCTCCGGAACATGCAGTGCACCGCAGGGCAAATGAACCGCAACAAACCGCAAGGAGATAATGTCATGACCCGCACAGTTCTGATCGCACTGGGCGTACCCCTGATCGCAGCCGGAACCTGTTTCGCAACTCCGTCCACGCTGGTCTGGATACCCTCCACCGACATCCAGGGGCTGAAGACCTGGCATTTCGGTGTGGATGATCTCATCAACTACGGCAGTCCCGAGAAGATCAAGGCGGACGCAACCGTAGTCGGACTCACCTATGGCGTGGCTGAGGGCTTCGAGGTCGGGCTGGACGTCTTCAGCGGCATTGACGACCCCCTGTTTCTCAACGCCAAGTGGTCCTCTCAGCCCCTCGGCAAGAACGGTGAGTGGCAGGGCTCGCTGGGTGGCTACAACTTCGGCTTCGACAGCGCGACATCGCCTGACATCCTCTATGCCCTCGTCAGCTACAAGGCAGGCAAGGACCGCTTCCACTTGGGCTACTTCACAGGAGATGACATGGTGATGATAGACCCGGTGACGGGCGGCGACGAAAGTGACGGCGTTCTCTTCGGCTGGGACCGATCCTTTGGCAACAAGTGGTGGGGATCGGTGGACTACCAGGGCGGAGACAGCACCTACGGGGCCACGAGTTTCGGCGTGGCGTACACATTGTCGGACAGCGCCTCGATCCTCGCGGGCATGAATTTCTACAACAACCCCGCGATCGACGATACCGTCACGTTTCAGTTCGACCTGAACTTCGATTAGGGGAATGACAAGGCGGAGAGTCTCGGGGCTCCGCCCCGAACCCCGCTGGAGCCACAGACCCCAGCTTCCCTACCCGTAACAGCCTCCGGGTATTCCGGGGCTGTTACGGGTTAAGGTCCGCAATTACAAGATGCTCGCCCGTGGCGTCGGAAGCCTGCGCCAGAATCCGCGGTTCCTCCCCGGCATGCACGGGCCGTGCGAAGATCGCCGACTGCCCCTGGAATTCCAGGCCCGCGAGATTCCCCACACCCATGGCTTGTATGCCCGCCACGCCAAGTTCCCGGCAGCGCGCGTATAGCCCCTCGCGATTGGACGCCTGCTCGTTTTCGTCCCATGCCGCCGGGTTAGCCTGGGGCGG
>JAGPGE010000736.1 GCA_018056145.1 Armatimonadota bacterium | reverse complement strand
AAGCCTTCGGCGGCCACGGGTATATGGTGCAGGGGAACTTCCTGGATACCATGCCGGCGCTGTATGACCTGCTCACGCGCTGATCAGCGTAACGTCCCGTTCCCACAACCATGGACAGGCGGTGTCTCCAGACGATGACCAGCCGCGAACGGTTTCTCCTCGCCCTGAACCATCGGGAGCCTGACCGCATCCCGGTCTGCGACACCCCGTGGGAGACCACAATCGCCCGCTGGCATGCCGAAGGCCTGCCCGCGGACGCTCACCCCCACGGGTTCTTCGGGTATGAGTGGGCGTCTCAGACCGCCGACACCTCCGCCAGGCTTCCCGAAGTGACCCTCGAAGAGACCGACGAATACCGGATCATCAAGGATGCCTGGGGAGCGACCACGCGGGTGTTCAAAGGGCGCGAATCCGTGCCCGAACTGCTGGACTACACCATCACCACGCGTGATCTGTGGCTGGAGTACAAGCCGCTGTTCGCCTGGGATGATACCCGCGTCAACTGGGAGCAGGCTCTCGCCACCAACCGCTCCCTGCGCGAGAGCGGCCTGTTCTCGACCTACAGCGCGGGCTTCGGGTTCGACCGCGTCCAGAGGTTCGCGGGCGCGCCCACGGTCCTGATGGCGATGATTGAGGACCCCGACTGGATCGCTGACATGTTCGAAACCATCGGCGATCTCATTATCGCCTCCTGCGCCGAGATGATCGCCCGGGGGATGGAGTTCGACGGCGCCTTCATCTGGAATGACATGGGCTACCGCAATGGCCCGTTCTTCTCGCCCGCACTGTACCGCCGTCTGGAGTTCCCGGTCCAGAAGCGCCTGTGCGACTTCTTCCACTCCCACGGGATGCCCGTGATCCTGCACACCGACGGCGACGTGCGATCCCTGATCCCCGGGTTCATCGAGGCCGGATTCGACTGTCTGCAACCCATCGAGAGCAAGGCCGGGATGGACCTGGTGGAACTCAAGCACCAATACGGTGACCGCCTGGCTTTCATGGGCGGGATCGACGTCCGGGCCATGGCCGACCCGGACCCGCTAGCCATCGAGCGCGAGATCAGCCGCAAGATTCCGGTGGCCATGCGCGGCGGCGGGTACATCTACCATTCGGACCATTCCGTGCCCGACAATGTGTGCTTCGAGCGCTACCAGCGGGTGATGGAACTGGTCCGGCACTACGGCGACTACGGGCGCCTGCGCTGAGCGCCTTGGCAACAGGAGGAGTCACACATACCCACCGACCTTCTCCTCGTGAACCCGAACCGCATCAAGCCAGCCGTGGGCCCACTTGCGGTGGAGTATCTCGCGCAGGCCGCAGAAGACGCCGGGCTGCGCGTGAATTTCTGCGACCTGTGCTTCGCGGATGACCCGGAGATCCAACTGGCGCGCACCCTCGGCGAGACTGCCCCTGCTCTGGTGGCCGTCACGCTGCGCAATACCGACGACTGCTACATGGCCACCCGCCACTCGTTCCTGCCGGACCACGCGGCTGTGGTGGGTACGGTACGGCAGCACAGCGATGCGCCGGTTGTCCTGGGCGGCGCGGGTTACTCGGTCGCGCCCCGCGACGTGCTCCTGAAGACCGGCGCGGACTATGGGGTCGTGGGCGACGGCGAGGCGGCCATCGTCGCCCTCTCGCGGTCGGTACGGGACCGCACACCATTCGACGGGATTCCCGGGCTGCTGTGGCGGGCAGGCAGCGAGATACTGGCCAACCCGCCGTCTTGGCAGGCCTTCGGGCAAGAGCCCCTCCGCCGCCGGACCATCGATAACCTGCGCTACTTCCGCGAGGGCGGACAGGGCAATGTGGAGACCAAGCGCGGCTGCAACCAGCATTGCATCTACTGCGCCGACCCGGCAGGGAAGGGCACGCACTTGCGCCTGCGCCCTCCGGAAGCCGTTGCCGGGGAGATCCGCAATCTCCTGGCCCAGGGCGTTGACGTGCTGCACCTGTGCGACAGCGAGTTCAACATCCCCGGCGAGCACGCCCGCGCGGTCTGTGACGAGTTGATCCGCCAGGGCCTGGGGGAGCGCGCGCGGTGGTATGCATACCTGTCCCCGACGCCCTTTGACGTTGACCTCGCCCGGAGAATGCGCCGCGCCGGGTGCGCCGGGATCAACTTCGGCACCGACAGCGGCAGCGCCCGCATCCTACAGTCTCTCGGCCGCGCACATACGCCTGATGACATCCGCGTGGCCATAACCGCCTGTCGCGATGCAGGCATGCCGGTGATGGTAGATCTGCTTCTCGGCGTCCCCGGTGAGACGCTGGATTCCGTCTCCGAGACCATCGGTTTGATGCAGACCTTGGCACCCGATTGCGTTGGGGTGGCCGTTGGGGTGCGCCTGTATCCCGGGACCCGAGTCAGCCGCCAGGTGCTCGGGAGTGGGGAAGAGGTGACCCCGCCCGGGATCACCTGCTCAGGCGACTGGCGCGACCTGTCCGAGCCCGTCTTCTTCGTGGAGCCCGCTGTCGCCGGCGACATCATGCCCCACATCAAGCGCCTCGTCGCGGGGGACCAACGGTTTTTCGTGGGCGGTCCGGATGACAGCCAGTTGGACTACAACTACGATGACAACTCCGCCCTGACCGGCGCCATCGCCGCTGGCGCGCGCGGGGCATACTGGGACATTCTGCGGAAACTGGGTGCCTGATCGGCTCCCGCGCTGACCGAAAAGGAAGTGACTGATAGTGCGCCACGCATACTACGCAGTACTGTGTGTCTGCCTGCTCACACTGGCGGCAGCCTGCCTCGCCTCGCCGCTGCCCGCGCTGGAGGACATGGGCACGAAGGAGAAGCTGCGCATTGTCGTGGACAAGGTGATGCAGCCGGTGGAAGGCTGGGTCACGAAGGAATGGATGATCACTGAGTCTGCCGCGGCCGGTTTCAACGTCTTCTCGCCCCGGCGCGGCCATGAGAACCTGGACGAGGTCCGCCAGGTCGCCCAGTGGTGCGAGAAGGCCGGCATCTACTTCATGCCCTGGATGCGCGGCAGTCTTGGTGCTCCCGACGGCGCTGAGGCCGACGGCAAGCGAGTCGTCTGGGAGAATGGTGGGGAGCAGCCCCTCTACAGCCCGAACTCCGACGCGTTCTGGGAGTGGACGACACGCTACATCGTGGAGTATGCGAAGATGAGCGTGGAGCTGCCCGCCATCATGGGC
>JAGPGE010000735.1 GCA_018056145.1 Armatimonadota bacterium | reverse complement strand
CGTGTGGCCGAATATCCATCTGGCTACCCTCCTTGGGCCATGGCGCTATGCCACGTGCCCGTTTTGGTGGTGAACACCAAGAGGGTAGCCTTTTCCGTCCCTGCCGACAACCAGCGGTTGCACCCGCTCCTCAGCCGCGCCCCCAGCGACGTGGGTGAGAACAAGGCACGCCGCGAACGGCGCAAAGAGGCACAGGTTCATCGCTCGCGCGCGGATGGACAGAATGGTGGTCCGAGCCATCTCCAGAGCTCTCCTTCGGCTGATGCACACAATCGCTGTCTTCGCGATAGCCATTTCCCCCGGTGGGGGAGTTTACCTGCCCTCAGCAGGCCGCTTCGGGGCCTTTGGCCTGCTCGTCTCAGCAGCAGGTCAGTCACGCTGCGGAGACGAAGGCACGCTCAGACCAGGCATGCGAAACTGTGCGAGAGGACAATCGGGATGCCAATCTGCAAGATGGTTCTGCCGATAGCCGGTGCCGCGGCGGTGCACTTTCTGACATACGGAGCAGTTGCCCAGCCGGCTGAGCTTGGCGCGTTCACCGTCACCCAGGTCTCTGCGATGGTGAAGCTCCGGCAGACGGACAAGGCTACTGCGTCTGAGGCCGGGAGAAACGCCGACGGGATCCAACTCTGGGCCGCCCGCGGTGAAGCAGAGAGCACGCAACTCGCGATCCACGCCCAGCAACCACTCAACGATGTCCGAGTCACGAGCGCAGCGCTCTCCGGACCTGAGGGGGCCTCGCTTCGGCCCGAAGTCTCACTGGTCGGCTATGTGCCGGTCAAGCAGGTACTGCCTTATGCGTATGCCGAGCCGGGAGACCTGCCCGACCCGCTGCTCTCGGTCGCCCCGTTCTCCGTCAATGCAGGGATGACGCGGGCCCTGTGGATCACCGTGCAGGTACCGGTGGACGCTCTGGCCGGCGCGTACGCGGGCACGGTCAGCCTGGAACCGAGGGGGCTGCCGAAACGCGATGTGCCGCTTGCGGTGACGGTGGCCGACGTCACCATCCCGGCGCGCAGCGCCCTGCACACGTCGGTGGCTTCGTGGAACGGCGGCGCGTCCAAGCTGGCCTATGGGGATCTGTGGAACGCCGAGAGGCAGGCCGCGTTCAGAGAGCAGATGCTCGACTATCGGCTCACGTCTCCTCCGCCGCTGCCATGGGATACCGTGTTCTCGAAGCAGGACGGGAAGTGGCAGGCCGACTGGACGCAGTTCGACCCGGCCATCGAGGCGGAGCTGGCGAAGGGCGCCACCACCTTCCGCTTCCCCGTGACCTTCCGGGCAGATGACAGAGAGCGCCCCGACGTCCTGCCGTGGATTGGCAAGAACCCCGTGCCCGCGGACGTGTTGCTCGGGAATGCAGCGTTGCGCGAAGACCGATCTGCAATCCTGCGCCTGACGGGGGAGCACTTCACGGAGAAGAACTGGGATCAGTACCTGCAGATCAAGATCTTCGACGAGCCCAGCGTCACGCCTGCGTCGCGAGCCAAAGAGGGGGATCCTGGCCCGCAGAACATCGAGAACATCAAGGCGATCGCGACGTACATCCACAACGCGCACCCGAACCTGCGCCTCAACTTCACCACCACGACGCCGTACTACGAGACGGTGGCTCTCGACTTCCCTGCGTACATCTGGGTCCCCCACATCAACCAGTTCCATCCGGGCTTCCAGCTGAAGCGCCAGGCGATGGGCGAACCGAACTGGATGTACGAATGCGTGACCACGAAGTGGGTCCCGAAGTTCCCGGACAACTGGCGCATCGACCGCCAGGGGACCTCGCACCGCGCCATCGGGTGGTGGCTGTTCCGCTATGGCTGCGATGGATACCTGTACTGGTGCGTAGACCGCTGGTCGGTGACGAATGTCTGGGAGGAGCCCGCTATCTTCAAGCAGTGGCCGGACGCGGCCGGCGAGGGCTTCCTGTTCTACCCGAACCCGGACAAGGCCGCGCCGCCGCTCCCGTCCATCCGGGTGGAGCTACTGCGGGACGGGTTCGAGGACTACGACCTGCTTATCCTTCTGCGTGAGGGTCTGTCCCGCCTGGAGGCCGATCCGCAGGCCGACGCCCAACTGCTTGAGCGTACCCGGAAGCTGCTCGACGTCGAGGAAGTGATTCCGGGGAAGGCTGACTTCTGCGAGGACCCCACGACGTATGAGACGCGCCACCGGGAGATGCTGAATGTGCTGAGCGTGATCCACGGGGGCGCTTGACGGGGGGCGCAACCGCGATGGTGCCAACACTTCGCATTGTGCAACTGCTGACGCACATGCCTGCATGGCTGCGGGGCCGACGGGCAGTCAGTGCCCGTGAGTGGTCTGCGGTCGAGGAAGTGCGCAGGCCACCTGCGACAGCCCGGCGACGACCTATCAGGGAGATGGTGATGCTATGTGTGTGATGTCCAGACACAACCGGCTCTCGCCGGTATTGCTCGCGAGCACTGCCGCCCTCCTATCGGGCATCGGGGCGGCAGTCGCAGCAGATCTGGTGCTGGTTGATGGCGGAACAGCTCGCTCGGTGGTCGTGACTGCCGATAAGCCTTCGCCGTTGGCGACCTACGCGGCGGGAGAACTCGTGGCGCACGTTGAGAAGGCTACCGGAGAGCGCCTCGAGGTTGTGGGCGAAAGCGATGCCCCCGCAGGGGCCACTCGCGTGTACATTGGCGACACACAGGCTGCGCGCAGAGCCGGCCTCGATCCCGATGGGCTTCCGGGCGAGACGTATCGGATCATGGCCCTGGACGGCAATCTGTACATACTGGGGCGTGAGGACGGCCAGGAGCTGTTCGCTGAGGGCGACAGGCAGAATGCGATCACCCGGGATACGCCGCGGGGAACCTTCTACGGTGTGTGCGAATTCCTCGACCGCTTCCTTGGCGTCCGATGGTTGTGGCCGGGGGAGCTGGGCACTTACGTCCCCCGGAAGTCGACGCTGACAGTGGACGCGGACCTCGATGTCACGAAGGGTCCGGCCTTCGCGCAGCGCAGGTACCGCATTGGCCGCATCACGAGCACGATGGCTGCGGGGCAGTATCCCTCGGATTGTGTATAGAACCTTCTGCAAAAAGTTGAGTCATGGTATCTCCAACAGCGTGGTCCAATACGCCGTGAAAGGAGAGTGCCATGACTCGCAAGCAGTATACGAAGAATCTGTCAGATGTCAAAG
>JAGPGE010000734.1 GCA_018056145.1 Armatimonadota bacterium | reverse complement strand
ACGACTGCTCGAGGCTGTGGATAGGGCAGATTACCTTCCCTGTCACCGGCGAGATCGCGTTCGATGCTGAATGCCAGCAGGGCCTGCGGCTGTATATCGGCGGCAGGCTGGTGATCGACGGCTGGGGTCCGGACAGGCTGCGGCGCGGGTCGGTCAAAGCGCAGGCAGGCGAGACGCTCCCCCTGCGGCTCGAGTACTACCACCTGGGTGGTGAGGCGTTCCTGCGGCTGAAATGGTCGTGGCAGGGCCATGCAGCCGAGCTGGTCACGCCGTCCGCCCTGTCTCACACCGATGAAGACGCGGCGCATGCGAAGGCCATCATGGAAGGCAAGGAGCTGGTTGGAATGGGCAATCAGGGCCCCTATGTCGCTCCGGATGAGCCGGTGGTATCCGCTCCCGCGGGGGATGAGGAGGACTGCTCCAGCATCTACGCGCCGGGGCAGGCGAGTCGCTCTGCTGAGCCCCTGATTCTCGGGCCTGGCCCCCACCTGTTCATCGATGATCACCTTGTGGAGCAGTCGGAGAAGGTCACCCGCCGTGTGAATAGGCTCGAACGGGACCCAAACATCCCCAATCCCATCATCACCGGCCGCGAGGACCGCAACTACCAGCCCTTCCTCACCGTGCTGCGCGCTCCAGAGACCGGGCTCTTCCGCATCTGGTACGGGGCCTACGGTGACAGTCCCGACGGGGTCACCTCGCATATCGGGTACATGGAGTCCGATGACGGCATCCACTGGAAGCGCCCGGCGCGCCAGCTTGAGGACCCCGCGCCCATCCAGTTCGGCAGCAGCGTGATCGACGATGGGCCCGAGTATCCCGACCCGAGCCGCCGCTACAAGCTCGGCTGGTGGAAAGATGGCGGGCTGAAGATCGCAACGTCGCCGGACGGCATAGAATGGACGCCTCTGGCGCCGTACGTGGTGTTGAAGCATAACCACGACATCACCAACATCATCCGCGACCCGCTGAGAGATCGCTACGTGGCCACCGTTTCCGTGTATACCACAGGCGAAGACTGGGCCGGCAACCGGCGCATCACCCTCCAGAGCGAGAGCGCCGATCTCCTGCACTGGTCCAAACCCTGGCTGATCATCCGGCCCAGGCCCGAAGTGGATTCGGGCGAGACCCAGTTCTACGCGATGAACGGCCACCTGTTCCGCGGCGACCTGTGGATCGGGCTGGTGAAGGTCTTGCGGGATGACCTCAAAGCTCCCGGCACTCCGGACGGCGCCTTCGGCGTGGGATATTCAGCTCTTGCCTGGACCCGCGACGGCAAGCACTGGGTGCGGGATACCGATCCGTTCTTCGAGCCCGACCCCGACCCGGCCGCCTGGGACCATGCCCACGCGTGGCTGGACTGGCAGTTACCCGTGGGTGATGAGGTCTTCATCTACTACGGCGGCTATAAGAGCGGGCATAAGATGAACCGGTATGAGGAGCGGCAGATCGGTCTGGTGCGCATGAAACGCGACCGGTACGTGGCTCGGGAAGCGAAGGGCGAACCCGGGACGCTGCGCACGCCCCTGGTGACATTGGATGGCGCATCGATCACACTCAACGCCCGCGTGCAGGGCGAGCTCCGCGTGCGCGTGCTGGGCCCGGAAGGCAGGCCGCTGGAGGGCTTCGGCTTCGACGACTGCGCGCCCATTGCTGGCGATTCTCCGGACCATGCCGTCGCATGGCGCGGGTCCCCGCGGATTCCGCAAGGCCAGCCCGTGCGGCTGGAGTTCCGCTTGATCGACGCGGAACTGTACTCTTTCGATCTGCACCCTGCTGCGGCTGAGTAGAGTAACGGAGGCTGATATGAGAACCCTTGGACTCGCCATGGCCCTACTCAGCGCGCTGGGGTGCTGCTGGGCTGCCGATCCTGCCGTCACTGGCCCGGAACTCATCGCGAACGGCGGCATGGAGGCGCTCGCCCCCGACGGCGCAATGCCCGCGGGCTGGCTGGGTTTCTGCACCGCCGACTGGGGCGACTGCGCCGGGCAGGCGCGCGTGTCCGACCAGGACCCGCACGAGGGTGAGCGGTGTGTGGAGATGTCCAGCATACGGACGCTCTATGCCGTCGCCACCCGGGAAGGCGTGCCCATGGACCCGGACCGCGCGTACCTCCTCACCGCGTATGTGCGAACGGCATTGAGACAGGGGCAGGCCGCGTTTCTCGTCGCTTCATGGCGCGGCGAGAAAGGGTACATCGCGCTGGAGAGCTCGCGCCGGATCACCGGCTCCCAACCGTGGACGCGGCTCTCCCTGGTTCTGTCGCCCGCCACTCGCCCGAAGGGCGCGATCAGTGCGCAGATATCGGTACGTGTTTCAGGAACAAGCAGCACCGGCCGCGCCTGGCTGGACTCGGTGTCTCTTCGCGAGTGCCGGCCTGGGCCCCCGGAGCCCATGAACATCGGTGCGCGGCGGCGGCTCGTGGACATGGCGCGCGAACTGCTGGTTGAGGTCGAGGTCTGGCGCGACCGGCTGTCCGTGCTCCAGCGGCGGAAGGCGGATCTGGCCACGCTTATCGACGCCGGCGGCAGCTTCGACAGCCTGCGGTCGAGGTGGGGCAGCGACGCCGCGAATGGGACATTCCTCACCCACCGGCAGCGCCCGAGGGCTGAGTTTGAAGGCCGGCAACCCGCCGGCGAGTCCGAGCTCCTCGCGCAACTCGACCGGCTGCGCGAGCTTCCGGAACTGCGCGGGCAGTGCTTCCGGGAACTCGAGGCCACACTCGCCCTCAAGCGTCACGTCGATGCGAGCCCGGAGCTCCGGCGCTTCTACCTGTGGGCCCAACTGCGGGCGCTGCGCCAAGGCTACGGGGCCGCGAAGGCGCCGCACACCGAGATCACAGTACCCGCGGAATATGACCAGGCGTTCGCAGGGCAGCTTCCCAGCGAGGGGATCATCGAGAGCCCGGTATTCACCGCGCCCGCTCGCTCACAGGATGGCATGCGGGCCGTGACCTTCCGTGCCTGGTTCGGGGAGGCCGAGGCGGGCGATCAGGTCCACTTGGGCATCCACGGACCGGATGGCAAGCTGGCCGGCTTCGGTACGCTGAACCTGAGTGGTCCCGACATCAGCATGCGTGTAGAGGTGCCCGATGCCCGCCTGTGGTTCCCCGACTGCCCTGTCCTGTATGAGGCGCGGGTGCTGCTGGTGCGCGACGGGAAAGCGCTGGAC
>JAGPGE010000733.1 GCA_018056145.1 Armatimonadota bacterium | reverse complement strand
GACCGCCCTGCTGGCCGCGCGCTTCGCGGCATTTGACACCATGGAACTGGCGCGCCGCCTCGACATGGACGTGCTGCACCAGTACTTCGACGGCAAGGGTACGCTCTCGGACATCGATGCCTGGCCCTACTCGGGCGTGACCGGCGTGGGTGCGCTGGGCTCCCGGGTGGCGACCCGCGCCCTGCTCCAGATCTGTGAAGACCCACAGCGCGAGGTTTTCCTCATAGCCGGGGTTACCGGAACCGCAATCCCCGAGCCCGCCCGCGATCTCATCCTGGATCGGGTCCGCGCGGGGAAAGGCCTATTCGTGTCCACCGCCAGCGGAAAACTGGACGGGTGGCCCGCCGACCTGACCGCTACACCGGATGACGCCCTGATCGCCCCTGCGCTCGAGGCCATTCCCTGTGACGCGATCCCCGGTTTCGCACCGGGCGATCCAGCGCGAGTGGGCGACATCGCGCCGCTGCGAGGCTTCCGCTACGGCGCCGGGCGGGTGGTGATTTTCACGGGCAGGCTCAACACCTACTGCGGCCTGCTGCCGAAGATCGACCGCACCTTCGGACTCGATGCCGCCGAGGACCGCATCCTGGCGCTGCAGGGCCTGGCAGTTCTCGCGGCTGGCGGCCGGAGTCTGCCTTCGAAGGCCCGAATCATCGCGCCCGATGCCCCCATCGCCGCGGGCAAGCCTGCCGACCTCGCTGTGCAGACCCCGGGCCCATTCGCCTCGGCTCTGGTGCGGATCCAGGACGACCATGGCACGCTCATCGCCGAGAGTGGCGACCTGCTGGACCGCGCGACAAGCCGCATCGCCCTGCCCGCGCTTCCGGCAGGTCGGCGATACTATGTCGACCTGCTCCTGCGCAATGCGGGCGACGAGTGTCTCGCCTTCGCCTCGCAGGTGGTGGACGTGGCTCCTGCCGTCACCATCGAGTCTGTCTCCCTGTCTCCCGCGAAGAGCTTCCACGAGACTGGACCGCCGCTCATCGACCTGCCCGATGGTGGCCTGATGACCTGCGACATCCGCGTTGCTCCCGCCGATCAGGCCGCCGGCAAGACCGTCTACTTGGAGGCCCGCGACTGCGTGGGCAGGCTCGTGGCGCAGAGTTCCAGCATGATCGCCGAGGATGGGGCCAGCGCCGTGCAACTGGAGATGCCGCGGCCAGTGGCCGTTGCGCACGAACTCGAATGCTTTGTTTACGACGGCGATACTCCCCTAGCCGTCGAGCGCCGCGTCTTCACCATGCCGGTGCCATACCCTTACGAGGACTTCACCTACCTCATGTGGTCATACCCCGGCGGTGACCTGCCGGTGCGGGTCGAGAACCGCCTGTGTTACGAGATGGGCACCGACATGATGGACCTGTGCCACATGCGCGGCTACACCGACGCGGGAGCAGCGCGCGAGTACGCGCTGGCGTCCATGTCCGGCCAGCGCCTGGTGCCGTACGTGACGCGCATCGCCGGCGAGGAGCGGCCCGACAACACCCTCGTGCCCAGCCTCTTCTCGGAGGAGTGGATCGAGCACGAACGCCAGTCGATGCAGGTCGCCTCGCGCCAGGCGGCGCCGTATCAGCCGCCCGCGTACACTCTCGGTGATGAGAACTACATGTCCCACGGGCGCTACGAGGTGGAAGTTTCCCCGGCGAGCATGAAGGCCTTCCGCGAGTGGTTGCGGGACAAGTACGAGAACATCGACGCGCTCAACGCGGTCTGGGACACGGACCACGCCGATTTCGACGCGATCACCAAGCCCATGCTGCTCGACGAGGCCCTGCAGCAGCCCGAGAGCTGTGCGCCGTGGTTCGACTTCAGGGCATTCATGGACAGCGCCTTCGCGGGCCTGCATCAGCACATGGCGGGGTTTGTACGGGCCGAGGACCCCGGCGCGAAGGTGGGCTGGGACGGGTTTCTCGGCTACCACTGGGGCGCGGGGTACGACTTCTACAAGCTGACCCGCGACCTTGAGCTCAACCAGTGCTATACCAGCGGATACCTGCAAGGTGAGTTGATTCGTTCGCTCAAGGAGCCCGGAGCGCTCACGGGCGAGTGGGGGAACGCGGTGGCGGATCGCGAGGACGGGTTCACCGCCATCGGCTGGCACAACCTGTTCCGAGGCCACAACTCATGCTGGTGGTGGACCTCCTGGGGCTGCGACTACATCCCCTTCAACCCGGACATGACTGTCTCCGACGCGGGAAGGTGGTACTTCAACGCGGCGCGCGAGATCAAGTCCGGTCCGGGCAGGCTGCTGCTCCACGCCACCCGCGAGGACTCCAGTGTCCTCGTCCTGTACAACCAGGCCGATCTGTACGCCCAGGTGCTCGCAACCCGACTGCGCGGCGGGTCTGTCTGGGACGGCGGCCACGAGTTCGAGAACAACCTGTCGGCAATCTCCCGGGCATTGCAGGACGCGGGGTATCCGTACCGGTTCCTGGCCGCGGCGGAACTCGAAACCAACCCGGACGCTCTGAAGGACTGCCGGCTGTTCGTTCTTCCCCAGGCGATGTGCCTTTCGGACACAGCCATCGCGCGCATCCGACAGTTCGTCCAGGCTGGCGGCATGCTTCTCGCCGACGGCCGTGCCGGGCTACTGACCGGCGATGGTGCGCTCCGGGAGACGAGACCGCTGGACGACGTGTTCGGGATCTCCTCGCCGTCGGGCTCGAACGCCTTGTCCGCAAAGCCGACCACCGTCAAGGCCAGCACCGGCCCGGTGGCGTTGGAACTGCCCCTGCTGGAAACCGTGCGGGCCACTTTCGGCGAAACGGTGGCCAATGAGCCCGGCGCTCCCACGTTCATCGCCAATGCCTTCGGCGCCGGCCAGACCATGTGGCTGAACTTCCCCTTCGCCACCTACAACAAGCTGCGCGTCGAAGCCAATGAGTGGGTCTTCGCCGAAATGCTCCGCAGGTTCCTTGGCGCCGAGGGGTTAGGTCCGGCAGCCCGGATCACCTCGCCGACGGGGCCGGTGCGCTGCATCCAGCCGGTAACCTTCGCCGACGAAGACCTGCGGTACCTCGCTCTCCAGCAGGACATTCTCATCCGCGGCCTGCCGGAGCAGTCCGTCCGGGTGGAGATGCGCGATTCAGCCTACGTCTACGATGTGCGCGCCGGGGAATTGGTAAGCCACGAGCCCACGAGCACCTGGGACACCACGATCTCACGCGGCACGCCCC
>JAGPGE010000732.1 GCA_018056145.1 Armatimonadota bacterium | reverse complement strand
CATCCAGGAGGGACATGACCGCGGCTTTCACATCGTCGTTCACCTGAACCCAACGCTCACGCGGGGGATTGGTGACCGCAGGCTGCCCTCCAAGGAGTGCCAGTTCGCTCATGTCGGGGCTCCTGGGGATCGATTGCGACGCCACGCCGCCCGAGGGGTTCGCCGGCGGATCACGAATTACCTGTCTGTATGCGGCAATGCGAGAGGTAACTGCTGCCCGGCGGCGAACTCATGCGCCTGTTGGTTGCTCCCCCAACTCCGCCCGACGGAAGGTTCTCACATGCCCGAGACCGCGCCCACAGACTCCCGCCTGCGAGTTTTCGCTGATGGCCGGGCCACGACCGACCGGCGCATCTCCTCGCCGCGGTCACTCAATGATATCTTCACCTTCCCCGCTTACGATAGCCTGGACGACTGGGAGCGGACGGCGGCGGATATCCGCGAGCACATTCTCGCCACCACTGGGCTGCTTCCAATGCCCGACAAGTGCCCCCTCAACCCGCGTATCTTCGGGCGCATTGAACGCGACGGGTACTGTGTCGAAAAGGTGCTGCTGGAGACCTGGCCCGGGTTCTTCCTGGGGGGCAACCTGTACCGTCCCCTGCAGGAGGGCGGGCTGAGGCCGGCGATCATCAACCCCCACGGCCACTGGGCGCGTGGGCGTATCCACAATGACCCGAACCTGGGCAGCCTGCCCGGGCGCTTCATCAACCTGGCGCTCCAGGGCTATGTGGCCTTCGCATATGACATGATCGGCTACAACGACACCTTCCAGCTCCCCCATGAGCACCTGGGAGACCGCGAGGAGCTCTGGGGCATCTCAATCCTGGGTCTGCAACTGTGGAACAGCATGCGTGCGGTGGATTTCGTCGCCTCGCTGCCAGGCGTGGACCCGAAGCGCATCGGCTGCACGGGGGCATCCGGGGGCGGCAGCCAGACCTTCTTGCTGACCGCTGTGGAGCCCCGCATTGCCGCGTCCTTGCCTGCGGTGATGGTCTCGGCGCACATGCAGGGCGGCTGCGTCTGCGAGAACGCGCCATCTCTGCGCCTGCGGTACTCCAATGTGCAGATCGCGGCCTGCACGGCGCCGAGACCGCTGCACCTCATCGCCTGCACGAATGACTGGACGAAGGACACCGCCACCGTGGAGTTCCCGGCGATACAGAGCATCTACCGGCTGTACGGGGCCGAAGACAAGGTGAGCTTTTTCATCCAGGAAGCGGACCACAACTACAACGCAAATAGCCGCCAGTCGTGCTACGAGTTCTTTGGCCGACATCTCCTGGGCGTAACAGACCCCGAGCAGGTCCGCGAGAAGCCATTCACCGTGGAGAGCGACGACGACCTGCTGGCCCTGCCCCACAAACGCCCTGCGCAGGGCTCCTCGGGGCGGGCTGAGATTATGCGGACCATCATCGCCGGCGCCAAAGATCAGCTGCGGCGCGCCCGGGTAACGGACGCGGACTCTCTCAAACGGTTCAGGGAGACCTTCGGTGCGGTGTTGCTGCAGACGATGTCCATCGGGTTGCCCGGCACGGGCGAACTCAGTGTGGAGCGCGTCGGGGAGCTCGCGGGCGGGGGCTTTCAAGCTCAACGACTGCTTATCGGCAGGCAAGGCGCAGGCGACAGCATTCCCGCGCTCCTGTTCACCCCGTCGCGCAGCAAGCCAAGGCGACGCCCCGTGACGGTTCTCGTGCACGAGTTCGGCAAGGCGGCGCTGATGGCTGAGGGCCTCCTGAAACCCGGCTCGCTGGTACAGTGCCTGCTCGATGCGGGGCAGGCGGTGCTTGCGCTCGACGCTTTCCTGTGCGGGGAGTTCAACGCTCAGGCGGGAATGGCGACGCGCAGGAACCGAGGTGTCCAGCTTTTCAACACCTACAACCGCCCGGATGTGGTCGAGCGGGCGCAGGACATCCTCACAGGCATCGCGGCGGCGACTGAAAGCACCGGTGCGCGGCAGGCAAGTCTGGTGGGGCTGGGGGAGGCGGGGTTGTGGTGCCTGCTGGCTGCGGCGGCTGCCCCGACGGCGATCAAGGCGCTCGCGGCGGACATGGCCTGCTTCGACCCTCACTGCGACGCGGAGTTCCTGCAGAGGCTTAGCATTCCGCATATCCGGCGCGCGGGGGACATCGCAACGATGGTCGCACTGATCGCGCCGCAGCCACTGCTCCTGCACAATGTCGGAGAAGGGCTTGACCCGGCAGGCCCCCGCGCAACCTACCGTGCCGCCGGGAAGCCCGAGGCGCTCTCAGTGCGGATCGGACCGGTTTCCGACCGCGCATTGCTGAAGTGGCTCGCATCAGGGTAGATCGCGCCCGTCGTACCCGCCGGTCTAGAAGCCGGCGGTTCGCCATTCGTCGAAGGTCATGCGGCGCAGATCGTCCAACCGCAGGCTCGGATCGTCGGCCATCCATCTGCGCACGTCATCCAGATCACGGATAAGTCTGCGCTCCCCGGTGGTTGGGTTGATAATGCCCTCATCGCCCCGGATCACTGCGCCCCACATACGCGATGCGGTGTCAGAGGATTCCGAGCGCCTGCGGGCCACTCCCGCGACGATCTCGGAGATCTCCGCGAGGTTCGACTGGATGCCGGCGATCACGTCGCTGCGATAGCTGGGCGTCCAGCTTGCGCTCCTGTAGATCGCCATGAGGAGCGGCAGCGAAGCCTCCAGCTTCCCCGCGGGCGCCGACGCCAGGGACAGGTAGTAACACCAAATCCCGTCCAGCGGGGGCTGGGTCATGATCATCCCCACCCCGTGCCTGTCCAGCACTCTCCCGTCTTTCGGGTGCTCGCGCCATTTCGCCTCGAAGACTGCGAAGTTTGGGTCGGCCGGGAGGCGCCGGGCCATCACCATTTGCATGTCGGTGATCCTGATCCCCGCCGTGGCGGCAACGCAACTGAGAACCGCGGGGAATGCCTGGTCGGGGGGCAGGTAGTCCAGGTACGTAGCCCCGCCCAGGTAGGGGTTCAGACCTCCAGCGGCAAGGCGCGCCGCAACGGTGTGGTCGGACATCGGACTGTTGAGCCCCACGACCACATGCAGGCCGGCCCCGTCGGTTGCTTCCACCATGCCCTTCAGCCCGGCGACCGTCCATCCCGCAGGCACTGAGATGGTGGCTGTGCGGTCCACGTTGAGTGCAGGATGCAACGCCACCTGTGCGGTCTGGGGCGCGGACCC
>JAGPGE010000731.1 GCA_018056145.1 Armatimonadota bacterium | reverse complement strand
CGCCCTGGGTGTCCGCCTTGTAGTACCCGCTGACCTTGTATGTCTTCCCGCCGGTCAGGAAGACCTGCTGGCCGAACAGCAGGTTCAGCCCGCCGGCAATCCCCTTGATCTCGGCGCAGTACTTCCCCGAATGCCCGCCCTCAACCACCTTGAGTTCCGCTTTCGTCTCCGGCGTCGTCGACCACATCGCGGTGACCCAGTGCGCCGGATTGCCCTCGGCCGTGAGCTTCTCGAAGCCCCCGTCCACCAACAGCGGGGCCGTGCTGAAGCGCAGTGTCAGGTCGGCGAAGTGCTGCGTCGCGGCAGCATCCGGCACCCGCAACTGCAGCGTGTACCGTTCAGGCTCCAGGTCACCCGGGGTGATCTCCAGCACCCGGGCGCGGGGATTATCGGGCAGCGGCAAAACCCGCACTTGCTCCCGGCTCAGCGGCACGCCGTTGAGCGAAACCGCCGCCGCTTCTCCGTCCACCGGGTTGCTCGCATCCTCCACCACCACTTTCACCGCGCTCGGCGCCGCTTTTAGGTTCCCCAAGTCCACCTCGGGCGCAACCGCAACCTCCGCGCCGTCCACTTCCAGGCGCACGATGCTCGGATCATCCGCGTCATTTAGGTTCAGCCAGTCCGGCACTCGCAGGATCACCGTGGTGTTCCCGGATGCCTCCTCGGGCAGGGAGAACGTGGCACGCCCACCCTCGTGGGTCACTGGCAGGCTCTTCCACGACCCGTCCGGCGCCCGGAACACCGAGCCTTCCGGCGCGTCGGCCAGTGGGATCGTGATCGTCACCGGCCCCGTGGAATGAACCCGCAGCCGGTCCAGCAGCGGCCCCTGGGCATACAGAACGGGAGCGAGCGCAATCAGCGTCAGCAGGATCAAAGTCAGGCGCATGGTCTGCCTCCCTTGCGTCTTTGGTTCGTTCACGGTTCGCGATTCTGGCGGCTCAGTCCTTCACGCCGACAGGCCGTCCATAGTCCGCCGCACCCGCGTCTCCAGGTACGGCGGGTATACGGAGCCGCTCTTCTCATGCCTCCACGCCCAGGCCAGCAACTCGTCTGCACACTCCTGGGCACGCTCCACGAGAACCTGCCGCTTGACCCCGGATGCCGTCTGCGCAGCCTCCAACGCCCGCTGCCACTCACCCATACGCAGCAGCAGTCCGGCGCTCACGTGGTCCTGCTCCACCGCCTCGATGTGCCGGCTCTCCCCGGTGGAGGCCAGCGCCCGGGCTCTCCCGAGATGCTCCAGCGCTGGCCGCAGAAGCTCAGGCGTGGCGCGCCGCGTGTAACCCAGGTCGTAGTGGTACACGCATGGCCCCGGCTCCACGAACCGCTCCACGAGGCTCGCCCGGAACTTGCCCATCTCCTCCGCAGCGGGCCCGTACTTGTCCGCGAAGTACTGCGCCTGCCATTTCTCCGTATCCAACCCCGGTTCCCATGACAGCCGCCCGATCAGGTGCGCGTTGCCCCCGTAAGTCCCCCACTCCTCAGGCTTGAACTCCATCACGTACCCGTCACATCCATGCTCGGCAAGCCACCGGAAATTAGCCCCCAGCATGGGCGCGATGGGGTAGATCACCGAACACATGTCGATCTGCATCAGGTAGCAGAAGATAGTCAGCAGCCCCGGCACCTTGCCTTTCCACTGCTCGAACAGCGCCGCATACCGGGCATTGTCTCGGGTACAGTCCTCGTGCCCCTGGAAGGGGTGCTTGAAGCATCGGTGCATGGCCGCGAAACACACATCCACATTTCCGGCCACCGGCATGCTGGGAGGCTCCACGTAGTTCACATACGCCAGCGCACTCAGCTTCCGGTCCGGGTGCGTCTCGGCAAGCAGACCCGCAACCCGGTTCACGAAGGCGATATACGTGTCGGTCCGTGCTGGTTCCGACGGGTACAGCAGGCTCGGACGCTGGGGCTCCATCGCTTCACATTCCGCACACCGGCACCAGCCGTAACCGTCATTGGGCCACAGGCCAACCCGGTCGATCTCCGGGTTCTCGCTAAAGAACGCGCCGATCCTTTCCGCCATCACCTCCGCCACCCGCGGGTTGGAAATGCACACCTGACCGTCGCGCCGGCGCTCGCCATCGACCAGCGAGAACCATTCCGGGTGCGCGTCGAAGTAAACCTCCGGCGGCAGCCAGTACCGGAAGCTGTGGTGTCCCATCTCCACCTTCATCCCACGCAATTCGAGGTGGGGGCGCAGGATCTTCGCGTAGCGTTCGAAGGAATCCCCGGCGTTCGCGAAGATCATGAACCGGTCGAAGCGGTTCTTGCACATCCAGTCCACCATCTCAACGGTGCGCTCGTCGATGTCCGGGAAGTTGGTGAACGCCCGGCTGCGGAAGACCGGCCTATGCCGGCTCACCCCGCAGGGAACCGCCAGGTCCTCCCGCCGGGGCACGATCTCCCCGCCCTCGAAGGCCGACAGCCACCGGCACCCGGCGCCCTGTTCTAGGAAATGGTACACCGCGTGCAGCACCGCGAGGTCCCCTGCGCCGGAGAGCCTCACCGCGCCCGGCTCCACCGCGATCTCATACCCGCCCTCGCCCAGGTCCGCGCGCGAGGGGTCCAGCGCGAACTCGCCGGTCTCCCCACCGGGCGCGTACTGGCTGCCCGTGACCACAGCCACGTAGTATGAGAGCTGATCTGCCGCGAACTCCAGGGCTCTTGAGGCCCCCGCCGGCAGAGCAACCCGGCCTTCGCGGCCGCCGATCTGAAAACACGCTCCCGTCATCATCCTGCCCTCCAGGGCGCGGCGCCAGGGTGCAAGCCCCAAGAGCACATGGAATGCCCTCGCGGCCAGCCGTGGGGTGTGCGCGTCGTCCAGCGCACGGGGCCCTCGCGGCCAGCCGTGGGGTGTGCGCGTCGTCCAGCGCACGGAGCCCTCGCGGCCAGCCGTGGGGTGTGCGCGTCGTCCAGCGCACGGGGCCCTCGCGGCCAGCCGTGGGGTGTGCGCGTCGTCCAGCGCACGGGGCCCTCGCGGCCAGCCGTGGGGTGTGCGCGTCGTTCAGCGCACGGGGCCCTCGCGGCCAGCCGTGGGGTGTGCGCGTCGTTCAGCGCACGGGGCCCTCGCGGCCAGCCGTGGGGTGTGCGCGTCGTCCAGCGCACGGGGCCCTCGCGGCCAGCCGTGGGGTGTGCGCGTCGTCCAGCGCACGGGGCCCTCGCGGCCAGCCGTGGGGTG
>JAGPGE010000055.1 GCA_018056145.1 Armatimonadota bacterium | reverse complement strand
CCACCGCGCCGAGATTCTTGCCGCGCTGGTCAACGGCCTTTCGCTGCTGGTGATCTGCGTACTCATCGGACGTGAGGCGTACGTCCGCTTCCAGGAACCGCCCGAGGTGCGGTCCGTCGAGATGCTGATTATCGCCGCGGTGGGTATGGCGGCGAACTGGTTGGTGGCGTCCCGGCTTCAGAGCCACTCCCACGGAGACATCAACCTGCGCAGTGCGTACCTGCACGTGGTTGGTGATCTCCTTGCGTCCATCGGCGTAGTGGTCGGCGCGGGTGTCATGGCAATCACCGGATGGCATGTCATCGACCCGGCGATCAGCGTCGGCATCGGCCTGATCGTCCTTGTCGGGGCGGTTCGCGTCACTCTTGAGGCCGTACACGTGCTGCTCGAGGGCGTGCCCCCCGGCGTTGATGTGAACGCTGTGGTGCACGAGATGACCGGTGTTGATGGGGTGCTCGGTGTCCATCACCTGCACGCATGGAGCGTCTGCTCGAACCTCACTGCGCTCAGCGCGCATGTGAATGTGTGTGAGGACTCGGAGTCTGAGCGCAGCCGGATCCGGAAGGAATTGGAGAACCTCCTGCAGGAGCGCTTCGGGTTCCAGATGACCACACTACAGATCGAGTGTGAGCCTCCGACCCATGAAGAGGGCGTCCTGCGGCATTTCCGGCACGGGCTGAACCATGGGCATGCGCACGGTCATTCTCACGAGCACGCCGACGCGCATGATCACGACAGTGATGAGCACGACCACGAGCACGACAGTGGCGATGGTCACGAGCACAACGACGAGGATGAGGGCAGCAGTTCCTGAACCCCTTCAAGCCAAGAGGGCTGCACATGCAAATCGCCGTCTGCGTCAAACAGGTGCCGGACACGACTGAGGTGCGCATCGACCCCGAAACCAACACGCTGGTTCGCGAGGGCGTGCCGTCGATCCTCAACCCGTACGATGCCCACGCGGCAGAGGCCGCGGTCCAGCTCAAGGAACGGTACGGCGGAAAGGTCACCGTGGTCTGCATGGGTCCCCCGCAGGCCGTGGAGGTCATCCGCGAATGTATCTCCTTCGGCGCCGACCGCGGGATCCTCATCAGCGACCGAGCCTTCGCGGGCGCCGATACCTGGGCCACCAGCTACACCATCGGCCTGGCGCTCATGCGCATTCGCGACGAAGAGGGCCTCGACATGGTGTTGTGTGGCAAGCAGGCAATCGACGGCGACACGGCCCAAGTTGGCCCCGGTCTCGCGCGGCGGCTGGGCATCCCCCAGGTCACGTACACCGTGGGCGTTGAATCCGTGGACATGGACGCGAAAAAGGCCCGGATCCTGCGCCAGGTTGAGAAGGGCACAGAGGTCATTGAGGCGCCGATCCCCTGCCTGCTCACCTGCGTGGAAGAGATGAACGAAGTCCGCTACGCCTCCCTGCCCAACATGATTCGCGCGGCGCGGTTCAGGCCCGAGGTCTGGGGCAAGGCCGACATCAACGCCGATGAGAATCTGCTGGGGCTCAAGGGGTCGCCCACCATGGTCAACCGCATTTTCCCGCCGCCTGCCCGGGAACCCGGCGAGATAATCCCCGGTGGAGAGGACAATCCTGCCGGGGCTGCGGAAGCGCTCGCCGATCGGCTCGTAAGTCTGGTGCAGGCCTGACCCCGCCCGGCACCGCGGAACGATCGAGACTGTAACCCACCTGTGGAGTCCGGTTCATGGCCAAGAAGAAGCGCACGCTCATCTATGAGCAGGAGAAATGCACGGGCTGCACCTACTGCGTCGGCGAGTGCCCGGTTGATGCTATCGAGATGGTGGATGGCATCGCGCGGGTGGACATGGAGAAGTGCATCGCCTGCGGCAAGTGCGGTAAAGTGTGCCCGGCCAACTGTTTTGAGATCATCGTTGAAGGCGGCGATGCCGGCCCGGCAGAGCCCGAGCCGGTGTCCGAGGAGGAGGCCGAAGAGCGCGCACTGGCGGCGAAGCTTGCCGAGTACTCGGGCGTCTGGGTCTTCGTGGAGCAGTCCCGCGGACAGGTTCACCCGGTGAGCTGGGAGCTTCTGGGTGAGGCGCGCAAGCTGGCCGATGACTTGGGCAGCAAGCTGGGCGCCATCGTGCTCGGGCACAATGTGGATGATGTGGTCCGCCAGAGCGGGGAGTTCGGTGCGGATCAGGCCTTCGTCATGGACTCTCAGGTGCTGGCCGACTACCGAACCGACCCTTATGCAGCCGGAGTGATTCAGCTCATCGAAAAGCACAAGCCCGAGATCGTGCTCATGGGCGCAACCACCATGGGCCGCGACCTCGCGGGAGCCATCGCCACTGATCTGCACACCGGCCTGACCGCGGACTGCACGGGTCTGGCCATCGACCCGGCGACGCGCAACCTGATGCAGACCCGGCCGGCTTTCGGCGGGAATATCATGGCCACCATCGTGACCCGCAAGCACCGGCCGCAGATGGCCACCGTGCGCCCCCGGGTCATGCACGCCGCCACGGCTCAGCCGGGGCGGGGAGTGGACGTGATCTCCGAGGCCCTGGACCTCGTCGAGGACCAGATCCCCACCAAGGTGGTGGAATTCCGACCGCGCGAGGGCGGGGAGAAGCCCAACCTGACTTTCAGCGAGATCATCGTCTCGGGCGGGCGCGGGCTGGGCGGGCCTTCGGGCTTTGATCTCATCCGCGAACTGGCCGACGCTCTTGGCGCCGATGTGGGCGCAAGTCGCGCCACGGTGGATGCCGGCTGGATCAGCCATGACCATCAGGTCGGCCAGACCGGGACCACCGTGCGGCCCCGGTTGTACGTGGCATGCGGCATCAGTGGAGCCATCCAGCACCTGGTCGGCATGGAGGGCTCGGACGTGATCATCGCCATTAACAGCGATCCCAACGCCAAGATTTTCAACGTGGCCACCTTCGGCATCGTGGGCGACCTGTACAAGGTCGTCCCCGAACTGATCAAGGTGGCCCGGGAGCGCGACCTCAAGCGCATCCTCCTGGGCGAGGAGCAGCTGTAGCCACTTCCGCGAGGAGAGCAGCAGCGAATGACGCCAGATAACGGCGCGAGTAACAAGCACTTCGATGTCATCATCGTCGGCGCCGGGCCTTCGGGGCTCGCAGCGGCGACCACGTGCGCCCGGGCGGGGCTGAACACCATCGTCATCGAGCGCGGTGACAAGCCAGGCACCAAGAACGTCATGGGCGGCATTCTCTATGTCCGCCCGACGTCCGAAGTCTGGCCCAATCTCGTGGCCGAGGCGCCGATGGAGCGCTCGATTTTCGAGCAGCAGTATTGGATGCTCACCCCCGATTCCGCGCTCAAGTTCGGCTACCGCAGCGACAAGTTCGTCGAGGACGGACCCAACGCCTACAGCATCCTGCGGGTGAAGCTCGACGCGTGGTTCGCGAAGCAGGCGGAGGAAGCGGGCGCCCTCATCGTCCCGCAGACCCGGGTCGATCAGATCCTCACCGATGGTGACAAGGTCAAGGGCGTGCTGTGCGGGCGCGAGGAGGGCGACCTGTACGCACCGGTCGTCATCCTTTGCGAGGGCGTCAACCCGCAGCTTGCAGTGAGCCTCGGAATGCAAAAGCCTCTGCGCCCCGACCAGGCCGCGAGCATCACCAAGGAGATCATCAGCCTGCCCGAGCAGGTCATCAACGACCGCTTCAATGTGCCCGATGGTTCGAAGGGTGTGGCGATTGAGCTGATGGCCGACGCCGCGGCGGGGATGCTGGGCATGGGCTTCATCTACACCAACAAGACCACGCTCTCCGTGGGCGTCGGCGCGCTGCTGGAGGACGCGATCCACGGGGGGTTCACCCCCTTCGACCTGCTCCAGCGGATGAAGGCCCACCCGATGGTGGCGCCGCTGCTCGAGGGCGGCCAGACGCTTGAGTACCTATCCCACATGATCCCCGAAGGCGGCTACAACTCCATGCCGCAACTGTTCGGAAACGGGATCATGATCGCGGGCGACGCGGCGATGCTGGTCAACTCGCTGCACCGCGAGGGGTCGAACCTGGCGATCACGTCCGGACGCATGGCTGCGGACACGGCCATCGAGGCCCACGAGAAAGGGGACTTCAGCGCCCGCACGCTCCACCACTACCGCGAGCGCCTGGAGCACAGCTTCGTCTTACCCGACCTGCGCAAGTACCGGAATGCCTCGAGCTACATGGAGACCCACCCGATCTTCGGCGTGTATCCGGAGTTCGCATCGCAGGCGGCCCGGGAAATGCTCACGGTGGACGGGGTGCCGAAGCGCACCAAGCAGTGGAAGATCATCCAATCGCTTTTCCAGCGACGCAACATCTTCGGCCTAGCGTGGGATGCGCTGGACGCCGCGAGGTCCTTCATATGAGTCAGCAGAGGAACGTCGGCCTGCCTGAAGCGCTGTACAAGATCAAGTACAAGACTGATGAGATGTCGCACCTGAAGATCAAGGATCAGGCGGTCTGCGCGCGCTGCCAGGACAAGCCCTGTATCCCAAGATGCCCAGCGGAAGTCTACGAACTGGAGGGCGGCGAGATACTGGTCGCTTATGAGAACTGCGTCGAGTGCGGGGTCTGCAAGATCGTCTGCCCGTACGACAACATCTCCTGGGAGTACCCCCGCGGCGGCTTCGGTGTTGTCTGGAAGTTCGGCTAGGCTGGAGCTAATCTCGGGGGCCCGGTGCCCAGGGCCCCCTGCACCATCCCCGCGCCGGGCTGACGCCGGATAGGCAGCGCCTCAAGGCCCAGCCCTGCTGTGCCGTTGATCTTCTCGTGGATCACGCCATTCAACCGTGCCTCTCCGTAGGGCGGCTCTCATTCCGCTGCGGACTGCGCGATTTCCGCGTCTGGTCGTGCCTCTGCGCGTGCCTGCTCACAGTCTGCTGCGGTTGCGGGAGACCGAAGATGACGTTGCGCGAGGCAGAGGACTTGGGGAAGGAATGGCTGCGGGATCTCGGTCACTTCATCCCCTCCGCTATGGAAGCTCCCGCCACCAGGCCGGCTGAGGGCGCCCCGGACGACGGCGACGACTCGGATACGGACGAGTTGGCGCCCGAGAGCATACGCGATTGCTTCGTCGATGATGGTTGGGACGCGCAGGGATTCAAGAACCCCACTGAGGCGATGGTGTGGCTCAAGGCCGAACCGCGAAAGCTGGGCAGGGTTCTGTCGGCTGAGCTTGTGGACGGCGCCTGCGAGATGACGGTCGAATTGCCTGGCGCGAAGCCGTGCAAGGTGCAGGCGACGGTGGTCATGGAGGACGGCTATGCGAAGTGCAAGCGCTTGGTGCTCCAGCAGTAGCACGCCACGGTGGGTAGTCGGGAAACGAAACGCCCTCCCCTGTCCCGGGGAGGGCGTTGTCAGCTCAGGGCACGGCAGGCGGGCCTAGAAGTAGGCCTTGGCCCGGAAGGCCTCGAGCAGGCCGTCCATGGGCGTCCAGCCGCCGCATCCCCGCGACCCCGCGGCGGCGGGAGCGGCCGCGGTGCCCCCACCAGGGGTGGTGATGCCGCCGGCCGGGGCCGCGGCTAGCGGCGCCGGCGCGGGCATGACGGGAGCGATCTGGAACTCGTAGGGCAGGCCTTGGGTGCGCGCCAGCCGGGCTGCGGTGTCGAGTTCCTGAAGCCCTTCGCCCTCGAGTTTTTTCGCCATCAGAACACGGCCCAGGTTCCAGTGAGCAACCGCGCAGTCCGGTTCGTCCTCCACAGCAGTGCGGAGCAGAGCCTCAGCCTTGTCGAGGTCGCCCTTCAGCACACTGCAGACCGCCACGTTGTTGGTGACCTCAGCCCATCCGAGCTCAAGCCCGCGAATGCGAGTGGGCATGTGGACGATGTCCACGCCCTTGTTGTCCGATAGTGCGGGGTCGTGTAGCGCGAGCACAACACCGGTGGCGTAGTAATCCAGCTTGCGATCGGGATCTAGGCTGTCGGCGCGGGCGATCAGCTGCATCGCGTTAGCGAAAGCATCGCTATTGATGAACTCGCCGCGGACGCGGTAGTGTCCGCGCCCGATGCGGGTGGCCAGACGTGCGTCGTCCAGGACCGCGCTGGTAATGGGCGAAGCGGAGAGCTGGAGCGCCGAAGCGATGCCCAGATAGTACTGCGAGGGCGCATAGCCTGGATCAAGCTGCGCGGCATGGCGGAACATGGAGAAGGCGTAGTCCAACTCGGTCTCCTGGAGCCGCGCGATGCCCATAAAGTTGTTGATCTGCGCGTCATTCATGCCCATGTCCATGGCGCGCTGCCAGGCATCGACGGCCTGAGAGACCTGGCCCATGCGGCCCAAGGCCACGCCGCCGTTGAAGTGCGCCTGCGGCATATCGGGGGCCAGCCGGGCGGCCTGCCGGAACTTCGCCAGAGCCTGGACATTGTCTCCGGCGTCCATGAGCGCGAGACCCCAGTCCACCAGCACGTAGGCATTCTTCGGGTCCAGCCGGCTCGCCCAACTGAGCTCGGCGATGGCCTCACGGCTGTCTCCGAGCTGCCGCAGGACCTGGGACACGCCGACGATTGCGCGGCGGGTCTCGGGGCTCAGGGAGTGGATCGAGGCCGCAAGCGAGCTGTCCTTGGCCGCCATGGTTGCCAGGTTCTCGGGCAGTTCAAGCGGCACGGAGGCGTTCAGACCGGCCGCGTTGACCTCGATGACCTTCGCGAACCGGGTCATGAGCGGGACGACAACGGGCTCGACCGCATCGAAGTCAAGAATCCTGCGTTGGAGTTCCAGACGCGTCGTGCCGTACAGCGGCCGCTCGTCCAGGTTAGCCCACTGCCTGCGCAATTCGGCTTTCATCGCGGCCCAGCGATCCGGAGAGAAGACCAGGCGCGGGATGACGTTATATGCGCGCGGGTCCATGGCGTCGACCAGCGAAAGGCGGTGGCCGGACAGGTAGTGTACGGCGATGAGCGCAAGCGCGCCCTCAACCGTGTCGTCGGTGATCTCCATTTCCCTGACAGTCGCGCAGGTGTTGATGGCATTGGTCAATTGGCCGCGCTGCCGCAGGGCATTGCCGATCTGGTGATGGATCTTCGAGTCGGTGGCGTCGAGGCGCAGGACCTTGCGGTATGACTGAATGGCTTCATTGATTTGGCCGATATCCATGGAGGCCGCGGCGAGGTTCGCGTGGTAGACGCCGCCGCCGGGGTCGAGCACCGTGGCTTCGGCGAGCGGGGTTGTGGACTCCTGCGACTTGCCAACAACGCGCAGAGCCGCGCCCAAATTGTTCTGGTATGCCGCGTTCTTCGGGTCGAGGCTGACGGCCTTCTTGTAGGCCGCAACAGCGTCGTCGAAGTTGCCCAAGGCCGACAGCGCCTGTGCCAGGCTGTTCTGAACCTTGGCCTGGAAGTCCGCGGGCTGCGAGAGCGAGACCTTCAGCGCCTGGCGGTAGGCGTCGGTGGCCGCCTGGGACTGGCCGAGAGCCGCATACGCGAGGCCCAACGTGTACTGTGCGTTGGGGTCGGTGGGGGCGATCGCCACGGCACGGCGCGCGTGGGTCAGAGCACCGTCGAGCACGCCCCAGTGCCGCAGGCCCTCGCTCAAGGCCACGCGAACGCCGGCGTTATCCGGCTCCAGTTGCGTGGCGACGTAGAGGTGAGCGATTGCCGACCGATACAGGTTAAGCTCCTTCTCCGTGGGCTTCGGCAGGCTGAGGAGCTTGCTTTCACCCGTGGGCTTCACCCGCATGTTCTGGCCCTTTTCGATGAGCGCCCGGCCAAGTGCTTCCTGGGCCGGAACGAACCCGGGGGCGAGATCAGCCGCGCCGGTGAAGAGCTCGATGGCGGTGTCCAGGCGGTCCATGCTGCGCAGCGCATGCCCCAGGTTGAGGCAGGCGGTGGCTAGCGGCCGGAAGTACACCTCCATCATGAGGGTGTCCTGGTAGTCGCCCTGCCGCTCTCGCTGGGCAACATACGGCTCGAACAGGCGGATGCATTCGAGGAACTCGCGCGCCGCACCCTCCAGGTCGCCCGACTGCATAAGCTCCTGCCCCAGCGCGAAGTGGGAATGGTAGCCATCCGGCACCGTGTACGAAGGCTGCCCGAAGGGCCAGCCAAGGTTCTTGCCCGGCAGATTCACCGAGCTTTCTGCCGCTCCCGGATACGCCATCACGAACAGCACCAGACAACACACGACGGCTGTAATGACTGGCCGCACAGGGGTGGGCCGCGAAGGAGAACGCATACAGTTCCCTCCCGATGAATGCCGGACGTCGACCGTTGCTGTGTTCATGTGCTGCGACGATTGGCTCATGTTGGACACACTACAACAGCCCCTTCTGCACGCCGAAGGGGATGCTTCGCCAACTCAACGTGCAGTTTACTGCAAATCCGCGCAAGGAATCAACCCAAAGACCGAGATTCGGCATATTAGGAGCAATCACACCGGGTCCGTCACCTGCAGGACCCGGCGTTCACGCGCCGATTGCGCGGCGGTTAGAGCCACATTTAGGGTGCGAGCAGCGTCTCCCACGGGCACTTCAGGCGTGCGCAGGCCCCCGCAGGCGGCCTCAAACGCCCGGAATTGGGCCGCGAACACTTCATTGCGCGCCACCGACCAGTTCTCCTCCTCCACATTTCCATCAAGATCGGTCAACGTCAGGCGCATCCCCCGGAAATCATAGAAGAGCCGGCCACGATCGCCAATGATATCCAACTCCCGGCGCGCGGGATGTTGCAGGTAGTCAATGTGCAACTCGCCCAACGCCCCTGTCCCGAAACCCAGGATCACCGCGGCGACCGTGACCATGTTCTCGGCTTCCGGTCCGAGGCGTCCCACCATGCAGCCGACCTCAGCCACCTCTCCGAGGTACATGCGCAGGTAGTCGATCTCGTGGCTGTAGTCCAGGAGCGGCCCGCCCTCTTCATCGCCCCCCGCGCGCCAGCCGGTCTTCGCCAGGGCCAGAGTCTCGCGCGCGCCCAGCATCACTCGCGCGCAGAGGGGGTCTCCGATGGCGCCCGATCGCAGCATCTCCCCGATCCGTGCGACCCCCGGCCAGAAGCGCAGGACGTAGCCGACGCTTGCGACGACTCCGGTGTCGCTGACCACCCGGGCAATCTCGCGGGCGGCCTCGACGCTGTGTGCGACAGGCTTCTCGATGAGGAGGTGGCAGCCGGCCCGGGCGCAGTCCACAGCCATCGGTGCGTGCAGAGTATTGGGGCTGCAGATAATGGCGCAGTCGGGCCCTTCGTCCAAGGCTGCCCGGTAGTCGGTGAACAGTCCTGTGGCGCCCACCTGCGGACCGATCTCGCGCAGACATTCATCGCGGGTATCGGCAAGCAGCAGTTCGTGCCCGCCCAGTTCGTGGATAACCTGGGCATGCCTGGCGCCGATTGACCCCACGCCGATGACCAGCACGCGCATTGGCGCTCACTCGCTGCAGCGGTGGATGTGCGATCTGGCGGCAATACCGCGAGGACCTTCCCGGTCCGCCGGAGAAATCCTCCAGCCAGTCCCAGGAAGTTCCATTGGAGGACGATGTGAAAACATACCGCGTCGGGATCATCGGGCTGGGGCGCATGGGCTGCACCATCTGCGACGAGGTGGTCGGGTACAAAGCGTTCAAGCTTCCGTACAGCATTGCCGGGGCCTGCGCGGAGAGCCCGCGGCTGGAGTTCGCCTGCGGCGCCGACCTCGACCCGGCGAAGCGCGAAGCCTGCAGACAGCGCTGGGGCTGTTCGGCGCTGTATGAAGACTTCCTGCGGATGATTGAGCAGGAGCGCCCGGACATGGTCGCCATCTGCACGAAGGGCGAGAACCACGCCGAGCTTGCGATGGCCTGCGCGGACTCCGGCGTCCCCATGATGTATCTGGAGAAGGCGATGGCCTGTTCCATGGTGGAAGCCGATGGGGTGCGCGACGCCATCGCCCGCAATCATACCGTCTTCAACACCGGAGTGCTGCGTCGGTTTGGCGACCACTACAAGGCTGTGCGGGCGATGATTGCCGACGGATTGATCGGCGAACCCCGCGCGGTCATTCAGAAATCGGGCGGGAGCCTGCTGCACAGCAACATCCACGCGGTGGACTTCGCCATGTTCATGCTGGGCGACCCGCGAGCCGTGCGCGTTTGGGGAGAGCTTCCGCGCGGCACCGAGTTCGTGGACAACCGACTGGATCACGACCCGGGCGCGGTGTACCGCATTGAGTTCGAAGGTGGAGCGCAGGCCTGGCAGGTGCCCTTCGGGAACCATGATGTGGAGATTGTGGGCAGCGCGGGGATCATCGAATGCCTGAACAACGGCATGGACTTCGTGATCCGCAAGCCCGAGGAACCGCCGTTGAAGTGGACTCGCTACCTGCCGGAAGTGACCGGGATTCCCGTGCAGGTCAGCGCGACGGTGGCGTGTCTGGAGGACCTGGTGGACGCGTACGAGACCGGGCGCCCGACCCTCAACAACATCGACGTCGCTCACCACTCCACGGAGATCTGCTTCGCAACCGCCGAGAGCCACAGGCTTGGCGGAGTGTGGGTTGACCTTCCGCTGGAGAACCGCGAGCTTTATGTGTGGCATGTGTAGCCGGAAGGATCGGCGATTCAGGAGGCGTTCCACGATGAGACTTCTGTGGTCATTCATAGTACTGATGGCGCTTGCTCTGCCCGCGTTCTGCGCGGACTGGCACCATCCGCTCTACCTCGGTAATGGCGGATACTGGAAACAGCGTATCGCCATCACCATCCGCAATGACATGGACCACGAAGCCACCGGAGAACCGGTGAACGTGGCGGTCGGCTCCGGCGCGGCGCAGGCGGATATCGCGGGCCAGCGCGCCGAGGCACTGCGGGTATGCAACGAGATGGGGCAGGAGATGCTGTTCGACGTCATCTCACCCACGGGCGCACCCGTGCGGACCGGCCCGATTCCTGAAGGCAGCAGCCTTGTGATTCCCGCCGAATGCGCGGCGGGTGCGGACGCCCTCTACTACGCCTACTTCGACAACCCCGCGGCCTGGGGCGTGCCCGACTTCCTGCAGGCATCCCTCGGGGTGCGCAATGGCGGCATGGAGGAAGGCGCCGGCGTGGCGCCCGATGCCTGGAACCACGATGCGGGGGATGAGAAGCACCAGGCGATGTGGGTATCCGAGAACCCGCGGTCCGGCAAGAAATGCCTGAAAACCGTGGTTGCCGAGGGTGCTGAACCCACCTGGATCGCCACCCGTCAGGGCGGTATCCACATAGTCGGTGGCGCCCAGTACCGCATGACCGCCTGGGTGAAGGCCGAGAACGTCAAGGGCAATGCCGGCTGGTACATCCACGTGGGCAATGAGCAGAACTACATGATCATCTCGCCCATGCTCAACGGCGGCGAGGGCACCTATGACTGGAAACAGGTCACGGCGGAGTTCGTCGCGCCCGAGGACGCCAACCGCGCTGACCTCGGCACCGTCCTGCGGGGGACCGGAACCGCGTGGTTCGATGACGTGACCCTCGAGACCGTGGCCGAGGTCCGCGTCCGCGTGACCTCGTGCAGTAAGGAAGTGTTGAACGTCACCGAGATCGGCCAGGATGCGCCCTGGTTCGACGACAACCCCGGAGACAATCTTCGGTGGGACTGTCGGGTGCCGGTGCGCGTGTTCAACCCGGCGGACCAGGCGATGGAACAGCCGCTGGTGTTCGTGGACACCTCGATCATGGCCACGCGCATGCGGGACATGATGAACTTCGCTTCCGTACGCGTCACCGATTCGGGGAAACTGGTGCCGCATTATGAGGTCTCCGACCGCCTGCTGTTCGAGGGCTCGATCCCGGCGAAGACGATCAAGACTTACTACGTGTACTTCTCCAGCGACCCGGCAATCCAGGCCGCCGAGACCTCTGACTACGCGGGCCTGCTCGCCAGCGACCGCAACCTGGTGCGAAACCCGAGTTTCGAGGAGCCCGGGCAGCTTCCTGACGGCTGGCCCGGCGGCGCGGAAGGAGTGCAACCCGATGGCACCGAGATGACCGTCGCGGATGAGGGCCTGTTCGGCTCCCGGGCCGCGAGAATGAGCATCCCGAAGGAATCGACCCGCTCCTGGACCGGCTGGCGGCAGGCTGTGCCCGTGCAGCCGTTCAAGAGCTACTTCCTTTCCGGTTGGCTGAAGACCGAGAACGTCACCCCCAACGCCCAGATCCACGCCCACTACCGCAATGCCGAGGGCGAGCTTTGCGAGAGCCGCAAGTTCACCAGCATCGGCCCCGCGCTGTCCGGAACCAATGACTGGGCGCTCATGGCCGGGCTGTTCGAGATGCCCGAGGACATCGCCACTTTCCAGGTGCATCTCACCATGAACGCCTCCGGCACCGTCTGGCATGACGGCATCGTGCTGGCGGAAGCCGTGGAGGGCACGGTGGGTTCCCTCGAAGGCGCGCAGGCGGAGGCCCTGGCCGGGCTCGCAGTCTGGCCGGTGAACGCGGTGGTCAAGGTCTTCCCGGACGACATCCCGCCGCGCGAGGCGCCCGCGACCGTGATCTCCTGCGCCCGGAATGAGAAGGAGCCCCTCCAGCTTGCCCTGCGTAGCCCGCGGGACCTGACGGGTGTGAAGGCAAGCGTTGTCGCCCCGGTGAACGCAGCCGGCGCCCGGCTGGACGACGTGGAGATCAACGTGGTGGGGTTCGTGCCCATCGACCACAAGACCAGCTACTACTCCACCGACAGCCCGGCCTGGCATCGGAAATACCCCACTTCCCCCGGCGCCTGCGACGGCTGGCCCGGCATGTGGCCCGACCCGCTCCTGCCCACCGACACCTTCGACCTGCCGGCGAGCGCGACGCAGCCGGTGTGGGTCACGGTCTCGGTTCCGGAAAACGCCGCGCCCGGCGACTACTTTGGTTCCGTGCGCTTCCAAGCCGAGGGTTTGGATACCCGGGTGCCTTTCACCGTGCATGTATGGGATTTCGCACTGCCCAATGAGAACCACGTGAAGGCCATCTACGACGTGCGCCAGAATGAGGGCTGGTGGCAGGTGCCCGGCCAGACGCGGCAGGAGACCCTGGAGCAGTTTTGGCGGTTCATGGCCGACCATCGGACCAACCCGCACCAGGTCTATCCCGCGCCCAGCATCCGGTACGAAAACGGCCAGGTGATCGCGGACTTCGAGGCATTCGACCGCGCGGCCCAGGTCTTCTTCAACGAGCTCGGCATGAAGCACAGCTACACGCCGTGGTACTTCTACTGCTTCGGCTGGGGCCACCCGCCCGGCGAGAAGTTCGGCGAAGCCCCATATCCCGGCGAATACCCGTATGAGGGTGTGGACCGCGCGGTTCTGCGTCCGGAGTTCAAGACAGCCTACCAGGCCTGCCTGGGCGCCTTCTGGGACCACCTGAAGGAAAAGGGCTGGGACGACAGATTCACGCTGTACATCTCCGACGAGCCCTACGACCACCACGAGCATATCATCAAGCAGATGCAGGCCCTGTGCGACATGATCCACGAGGTGGACCCGGCGATCCCCATCTACTGCAGCACCTGGCGACACATCCCGGCCTGGAACGGGTACCTGGACGTCTGGGGCATCGGGCATTACGGGGGCGTGCCGGTGGATGTCATCCAGGCGCGCAAGGAAGCCGGGGATACGATCTGGTGGACCACCGACGGGCAGATGTGCACCGACACGCCATACTGCGCGGTGGAGCGCCTCCTGCCTCACTACTGCTTCAAGTACGGCGCGGAGGCGTACGAGTTCTGGGGCATCGACTGGCTCACCTACAATCCGTATGAATACGGCTGGCACCGGTACATCCACCAGAGCGGCGAGCCGGGCGAGTACACCTGGGTGCGGTACCCCAACGGCGACGGCTTCCTGGCTTATCCGGGCAGCCTGATCGGCCATCCAGGGCCCGTGAGTTCCGTCCGTCTCGCACAGGCCCGCGAGGGCGTGGAAGACTACGAGTACCTGTACCTGCTGCGGGACTTGGTTGCGAAGGGCAAGGCGGCGGGGAAGGACGTGAGCGCAGGCGAAGCAGCCCTGGAGCTTGCGTCATCTCTGGTGGAAATCCCCAACGCCGGCGGCCGGTATTCGACGAAGATCCTGCCGGAACCGCAGAAGCTCTACGACATCCGGGAATCGGTTGCGAAAGCAATCGAGGGGCTGAAGTAGGGGAAGCACCGCGAAAAGTGGGTGGGCATACCATCCGGGCGCGGCACCCTCGTCGACCACGCGCCGCAGTGCCGCAGGCCGTTGTCTTAGCCTCACAGCCCGCGAAGCGGGCGGCAGGACCGGAAGGC
>JAGPGE010000730.1 GCA_018056145.1 Armatimonadota bacterium | reverse complement strand
ACCGAACCAGAGCAAGCACGAACAGTGCGGCCACGACGGCCAGGATCGCCGGAGTTACCACATCAAGGGGCGCGCCAGCATCTTCTTCGCCTGCTGCGAGACCCTCGGGTCCGCCCGAAGGTTTCGTCGCTTCGGATGGCTCGAGAACCTTGCACGGACCGGCCTGGTACCAGAACGCTACTGACTTGTACGTGATTCCCGGCACGGAGTTGCGGCTGCCGTGCTGCATATCCACTCGGATACCCTTGCTGAACGCGATGCGGTCGGGGATCAGGTACCGGTAAGCGGACATCTGCGGAGGCGGGCCTTCATCGAGATGGGTCAGGCCATGGAAGGGCCGCGACTGCACTCCGGCGCTAAAGTACCACGCACCGTTGAAGAAGTCCTCGGTACCGGTGCCTTCCCAGGAAGGCTTTTCCTCGCCGTCCACGTAGATCTGCTCATTGCCCTCCAGGAAGGCGAACTTCCGGTGGTGCGTTGCGCCGCCGGCGAAGGTGCAGCCCACGAAAACGCCCTCACCCGGTACTTCCGCGAGAGTGATGGGCTTGCCCTTTTCGGAAACCACCTCACGGTACTCCGCGCAGAAGGTGTAGGGGATCTCCTTCGTCGCGGTCCCTCGCACAATGGTGATCGCCACATCTGCGGCGGCATCGCCCCCGAAACTGTCCAGTTGCAGATCAAGACCCTTGCCGATGGGGATCGGCAGGCGGAACACCAGCTTGTTCTTCGCGATTGCGGTGATGGGCCCGGCATACTCGTCCATGCCCCAGAAAGAACAGAAAAGCGCGGGCACCGGCACGTCCACGCAGGCGTCCTTCGAGCCTGCGGGACGGATCACGAGCCGGGTGCGGGACAGCTTCTCGAACTCCAATTCGCCCGCATCGATGATCATCGCCTGCACGAAGGACTTGCTGTCGCCGGAAAGGCTCACGGGGGCCTTGCGAGTAACAGTGATGGTCTCGCTCTTCGCAGCCTGAGCCGACCCCTCGACCACAATGTCGGGCGATCCGGCGAAGGGGTTCGAGGTGTACAGGCGCAGGCGCTGGCGAACCTCTTCCAGTTCCGCACCGGTGAGCGCGCCTTCATGCCCTGCCGAGTAGGCCACCTGCAGGTAGAACTTGTTGGGCTCGGTGGCCTCGGGGGTGCTGCCGCCGGGCTTGCGCAGGTCGGTGGCGACGAACTCGGCGCTCACCCCAACCTTCACCGGAATGTACGACCAGTACGCCTGCCCGTCCATGGCGCGCAGCGGATCATTCGCCGCCTGTCCTTCGGGCAAGGCGGCCTTGACCCAGAGGGGCTGCTCCTTGCCGTCCAGCTTGACCACCAGTTTCGTCTGGTCGGTGAACTGAGAGGTGGACCAGATGCGGTGGATCAGGCAGGGGCCTTTCACGGTGAGGATCGACGCGGTTTCGCCGGGTTTGAGGGGCTTGTAGTCTTGGCCTTCGCCGTCACCCGCGGTGGTGCCCACCATCTTCACAGGGGAGGTGGGGAAGAGCAGGTCTTCGGGCTGCAGGATTGCGTGCAGTCCCGGCGGGGCGGCGAACGAGAGCGAGACAGTTGCGAGTGTGACGAGGAACAGGGCTTGCCGGAACACTGGCGAAGACCTCCCGTGGAATGTGTGTGGGGGGATCAGATGAGGCCTCTTGGGAAGGAGGGCGTCGCACCGGAGGCGAAACCCGGCTCCCAGTGCAGCCGGGTAAGCGAGTTCCCGGCGCACACTCTTCCCGGAGGGGCCCCATGACTCAACGCAAGATCGTTCTCATTGGTGCCGGCAGCGCCTCGTTCACGGTGGGCCTCGTGGCCGACCTGCTCGCCTCGCAGATCCAGGCGGAATGGACCGTGGGCCTGGTCGACATCAACGAAGAAGCCCTCGCGGTGGCGGAGGGCCTCGTTCGCAGGATGGTACAGAAGACCGGGCGCGCGGTCAAGGTCGAGGCATCCACGGACCGCTGCGACATGCTCCCGGGCGCAGACACCATCGTCAGCACCATCGCGGTGGGCGGGCGGGACGGCTGGGAGGCTGACGTGGTGGTGCCGCAGAAGCACGGGATCTTCCAGCCCGTGGGAGACACAGTCGGTGCGGGTGGCATCTCCCGCGCCCTGCGCCAGATCCCGGCCATGCTGGACATTGCCCGGGACGTTCACCGCATCTGTCCGGATGCCGCGTTTTTCAACTACGCCAACCCCATGGCCGCGATCTGCCGGGCCATCAACAAGCACACGGAAGCCAGCGTCATCGGCCTGTGTCACGGCGTTCAGGGCACACTGCGCTACCTGTGCGGGCTGATCGATGTCCCGTATGCGCAGGTGCGCTCGCTGTATGTGGGTATGAACCATCTCACCTGGATCACCCACTTCACCCGCGATGGGGAGGACCTCTGGCCGCTGGTCCGCGAGAAACGGGCATCCATCTCGCCCGACGACAACCCCTTCTCGTGGGAGCTGTTCGACTCCTACGGTGCTTTCCCGGCGGTTCTCGACCGGCATATCACCGAGTTCTTCTCGGAGCGGTTCGCCGGCGGCGAGTACTACGGCAAAAAGCTGGGCGTGGATGTCATGGACATTCTGGGCGTCATCCGCGGCGGACATGAACGCTGGCAGAAAATGATTCGGCAGTCGAAGGGCGAGGAGGAACTTGATGCGGGCCTGTTTGACCGCACCGCGGGCGAACATGAGGCGCTGATACCGATCCTCGAGTCGATGCACTTCGACCGCCAGGAGATCTTCCCGATGAACGTGCCGAACAGCACGCAGGCCGGTGTTCCGCCGGGCTTCGTGCTGGAGATGCCGGTGGTCGCGGCAAAGGGCGGCTGCCTGCCGGTGGGGATGCCGCCGCTTGAGCCGGGGATCCTCGCGTGGGTGACGGAAGCGCTTTACGGGGTGGAGATCACGGTGGAGGCGGCTGTTCGCGGAGACAGGCGCTTGCTGGTGCAGGCGCTCTTGTACGACCGCTGCGTCCCCGATCTCGCGGCGGCGAATGCCCTGGCGGATGACCTGCTCGCGGCGCACAGGGCGAATCTGCCGCAGTTTGACTGATCTCATCTGCCGCCCGAGACGGTCGGCTCACGCGCGACGGTCAGCCTGCGCGAGATGGAGTGTCAGTGGCGCGTCGATCGGGCGTCCCGCCCGCTGGCGGTTCTTACCCTACGCCCCAACCCATTGTAGGAGCGGGCTTGCCCGCGAACGCCTTCC
>JAGPGE010000054.1:5279-14187 GCA_018056145.1 Armatimonadota bacterium | reverse complement strand
GTACGCATTGGCACCCTTGTCAAGCGAGTCCAGAACCGCCTGTCCGCGGATCACCAGCGGGTCTGGGCGCGTAGTGGGCATGATGCCGGGCTCGCGCACATCCCCACGCAGGCCGGCGAGCATCTCATCGCCACAGTGCAGGATGTAGACAGGTGACTGACCGGCGGTGAGTGACAGCGTCCCGCCGTCGGTGTGCACCTGCTTCCGCCGACCGAGGAGATCGGCCACGGTCACGCTCCGCATTCCTGTGCTGATCTGCACCGGCGTGTCCTTGTCCGCCCAGACCACGAGAACAGCGCCATCCCCCCGGTCGAAGGCCATACCCCAGACGTTCTGCGCGTCACGCCCAAAGTCGTACCGTCCCAGGTAGCGGGCATCGCCGAGAATATCCACTGCGGCGGCAATGGCGACGAACCCGGGCCTCGGCGAGAGGTCCTTGCGCAGGGCTCCGAACTGCACGCCGTTCTCCAGGTAGTAAGGGTACACGAAAAAGAAGTGCTTGTCGGTGCCGGCTGCGAGGGAAGACGCGAAAGACGGGGCGATGAACCGGGCCTGCCGGGCTTCGGAGTCCGCGTTCAGTTCACCCCCGGGCTCGTTCGCGTCCAAGCGGATTCCCGCTTCGGTGAGCCAGATCGGACGGCCATCGCACCTGTAGCGCTCCAGCATCTCCAGGTACCCGTCAAGGGTGGGAGCGTAGCGGTCTGGCGGCGCATAGATATGCCAGTTGAAGATGTCGAAGTAGTCGGCGATGCCCGCCTCGAACAGGTTCTCATCGAAGGCGCAGTATCCCCGGCAGAAGGAGCCCAGAAGCACGGGCAGGTCCGGGTCTCCCGCCTTGAAGCCCAGATAGGCAGCCTTCTGCAGGCCCGCGAAAGTGTCGCCGAGATCGGGCCAGAAACCGATATCCGGCTCGTTCCAGACCTCCCACGCCGCGACAGTGCCCTTGTAGTGCTCGGCGGTGCGCTTCGCGAACCGGTACACATCCCGCAGGTCGTGGGGATTGCGGCTTTCGCCGCTGTCTGGCCGGGTCCAACCGGGGCTGTCGTGGAAGATCTGGTAGACCCGCACGCCCTCGGCGGTGAACAGGTCGGCCACCCGGTCGTAGTCGCGCCCACCGGGCTGGTAGTTGACCTTCCCCGATTCGGGTTCCGTTGCGCCCCAGCTGTACCGTTCGCGCACCCAACCCATGCCGATGATCCGCAGCATCTTGGCAAGCTGGTCATGCCGTCCGGCGCCTTCGAGCCAGGCCGTGGCGCCGTCCACATTGAGCCGGGTGTCCGGCGGGTCCTGGGCGGAATGGTCGGTGACCACTCCGAAGGCCAACATCCCCTGTGAGTCCCCTGCCTTGCATGTGATCTCGTAGTACCCGCGATCCAGGTCCGGGATGGTGATGGTCGCAGCGCCATCCACCGGCGCGCAGTTGCCGGAGGCTGCCTGATTACCCTCGAAATCGGTGACGCTCCAGGCGACCTCGGCATCCGCGCCCTTCACAGTGATGACCGCATCTGCTCCGTACGCCAGCAGATTGCCGGGCCGATCAGTGGAGAGCGCCAGGTCCGCGAATGCGGGCATCATCCACACCCCCAGCAGCGTGACGAGTATGAGGCAGGTGGTTGTTCTCATGTGAGTCTCCCTCGATCCGACTTGTCGTTCCTTCCGACTACCCGTTCGCCTGCACATCCTTGAGCAACTCCGCCGTCTGGCGCACGCCCTCCAGCATGAGCCAGGGCGACCCCCAGTGCTCCACGGTGGCAACGCCCTCGTACCCGTCGGCGATCAGCATCTCGAATACCGTCCGGTAGCTGACGTCGGAATCCCACACCGTCTCGATGCTCTTGTGCGGGTTGGGTTTCACGTGCACGTGCCGGACGCGGTCGCGGATCAGCGGGTAGCCTTCATTGAGCGGGTGTTCGCCGAGACGCGTGGCATTGTTGCAGTCCCAGGCGACCATGAGGTTGTCGTTAGGCGTGATGGAGTCGATGATCCGGGCAATCTCGGCGCAGGTTCCTGAGTTCGTGCTGCCCTCGCACTCGAAGCAGAAGAGCACATCCTCCTCGATGGTCTTCCGGGCGATGGGTGCGAGCTTCGTGGAGATCTCGTCGATGATCTCGTCCAGATTCGGGCGCGGCATGTCCTTGCGCGAGGGCGTCCAGAAGGCGAACCCGCGGATGATGCGGGTGCCGAATACGTGGGCCAGTTCGCACATCCTGTCGAACCACTGCAGGTGCGTCTGGTACTCCTCTTCATTGCCCAGGCTCAGCTTGCCCACGGGCGAGCCGATGATGGCTACCCGCGAGCCGTATTCTGCGAGTATCTCCTGCACTCGCTCAACGTCCTCGTCGGTGCAGGTCTGGACCGCGCGGCCGAAGATATTGCCGCGCAGTTCCACGCTGGAGGCCCCGGCGCGCTTGCACAGGTCGATCTGTTCCTCGAAATCCGGGGAGACTTCATCACAGAAGACGCTGACTTCGATCATGGTTCTTCAGCCTTTCGTATGTCTCGCACTCCTGACGCATCCGCTGACCTCTACTTCGCCGTGAGGTCAGGCCGCACCGGCTCCGGGGCGTAGGGTGCGAACTGGTACGCGAAGAGGTCGGCGTCCCGCAGTTCAAACCGCAGGCGCACCGGCCTGCCCTCCAGAGGGCGCACGTCGCCGCCGCGCTCGCGCCACCGGACCACGTGCCGGAGGGTATCGCAGATGATCTCCGGGCAGTCCTCCAGGCGGTAGCCGTCGATGGGGTTCCCATCCACGTCCTGTATCTCCACGCGGACGCTCCCTGCTGCGGATGTGGCGGCGTTGATGGTGAGATTGCCGCCCTCAAAGATGATGGGTTTCGTGACCGCTTCGCCGCCCGATAGCGGGGCATTGGCCGACACAAACCCGTCCACCCGCAGGCAGTAGCGCCGGATGCTGGTGGATGTGCCCTCCCAGTAACCCTCGGTGGCGTAGATCGACAGCTCATTGGGGGAGTCCGGGATGTCGGCGGCGGTCTCAACCACGCCCCAGAAGGGGTAGTTGTCGCCGTATACCCAGGTATCGCGCTGCCGGGGTCCGGGGCGGATGAAGGCTTCGGTCCAGCGCCTGAAGGTCAGCCCGTCCCGGCTGGACATGAAGACTGTGTCAGACAGTGCCGTGGCATAGCGGGTATGGGCGCGCTCCCGGGCAAGGCGCTCATCCAGACCCGGCAGGTCGAAGACTGAATCGAGCCAGCCACGGTCCACGTAACGGGCCGGGAAGCCGATGAAGATATGGGGCGCGCGGTGATAGGGCTGGATGGTGTTAGTGTACAGGTGCTCCGCCGGCACGCCCGGGTACGAGAGCCACTGGGGCTCCGGGAAGTGGAGGAAATCCTGTGATGTGGAGGTCATGATGTCCCGCACATCGTCCTTGAAGTGCCGGTGGTATTCCCGGTACTCGCCCCGCACCGTGTCCCAGAACGCCAGGTTCTGAGAGTCGAAGGCGCCCTCGGTGATGATCGGCTCGGTACTCATGAGCGAGAAGTGGATGCCGTCGGCGGATTTGAGCGCATACAGGCCGTGGGGCTTGCTGCCCAGGATAATGATCTTGTACTTCTCATCCGGTGGGCAGTCGGGGTTGGCGTCCAGGAAAACCGCGGTATGCGCCGGGTCGCCCCCGATCTCGTTCACGGCCTCGGGCAGCAGGATGATGTTGTTATCCTTCGAGCCGTTGAACTCGAACAGCCCCAGGTTCGGCCGGGTCCAGTGGATCCCGTCGCGGCTCTCGGCATAGCAGAGGGTCCACGGATGCTCCTCAAGAGCCTGCGCCGGTTCCCCGCTCATGCGGTAGTGCCCGCCGTGGTAGTACATGCGGTAGACGCCGTCTTCGACGAATAGAGACTGATAACCGCAGGCATTGCCCTCCCAGGGCCTGTCTGTCTCGAACACAATGTCGCGGCGTTCGGGGCGGTGCAGTTGCAGCCGCGCTCCCCCGGTCATCGCGGAGATAAGCGCGTCGTCCACCATCAGTTCCAGGCGCGAACCGATGTGGACGGGCTCCTGTGCGGACGCCGGCGTGGGCATGAGCATCACCATCGCTCCAATAATGGATATCGCGAGACCGGGCGTTTTCCGGACAACCTTTTCCCGGCTCTATGTGCGTATTGGCCGGGCAATGGACATTTCGCTCCGGAATGTCCGTGACCTGCCCTTCCAGGGCGCGACTCGAAGGCGGGAGGAACGCGGGCTCTGGCCGCCGAACCCCTCCCCCGTGAAAGCGACGTCGCCTCGACCGTTGGAGGTCCGCATGAACCCGCCACTGCCTGCCATTGTGCTCGTCGCGGCAACTCTGATCCTGGTGTCGCTGCGTCCAGCCCATTCCGCCGAGTTCTTCGTTTCACCAACGGGCGATGATGCCAGTCCCGGCACCCAGGCCGCGCCATTCGCCACGATCCAGCGGGCGCAGGAGGCCGTTCGGGCGCTCAAAGCTGGCGGATTGCTGGGGGGGCCGGTCACCGTCTTCCTGCGCGAGGGCACCTGGTTCCTGGACCAGCCCCTCGCATTCACTCCCGAGGATTCCGGCAGCGAGACCTGCCCGATCACCTGGCAAGCCTTTCCGGGTGAGCAGCCGATTGTCAGCGCCGGGAGCCCGGTCACAGGCTGGACGCGGCACGATGACAGACTGTGGGTAGCCGATCTGCCCTGGATTCGAGACCGCGCAGAGCCCCTGACCCAGTTGTTCGTGAATGGCGTCCGGCGCACGCTGGCCCGCACCCCCAATGTGGGTGAGTACTTCTACAGCAGGCGTCTGACACTGACCACGGCCGAATTCCCCGAGTGCCTGGGTCTCACGTTCGCCGCAGATGATCTCGCACCGTGGGAGGAGATGGATCGCCGGCGCGTCTGCCTCTTCCACAATTGGGTGAACTCGTACAACCGGGTGGGAAGCGCTGACTGGAACCGCAAGCGCCTCACGTTCGCCCGGCCTGCGGGGATCTTCTTCCTTGGGCCGAGCGTGCGCTACTACGTGGAGGATGCCTTCGAGTATCTGGACGCGCCGGGCGAATGGTTCTGCGACCAGGAAGCGGGCAGGCTCTACTACTACCCCGCCGAGGGCGAAGATATGACGCAGGCCGAGGTGATCGCGCCGCGCCTTGTGCAGACCCTGGCAGCCTTCTCCGGCGAACCCGATCTGGGGCTGTTCGTGGAGCACCTTACCTTTCGCGGAATCTCATTCCAGCACACCGACGCCGACTTGTCCGCCGACTATGCCCACAGCGTTCAGGGCGCCGATACCCAGCGGGGGGCGTTTTTCGGAAGGGGCATGCGCGACTGCACCATCGAGGACTGCGAATTCACGCGCCTCGGCGAACATGCAATCGCCCTGCGCGAGGCCTGCATGGGCAATGTCATCCAGCGCTGCCACATCCACGATATGGGCGGCGGCGGCGTGTACTTGTCTCAGGGCGTGCCGGCGCGGCCCGATGACGCCATGCTCACAGCCCGCAACACGGTGGACAGCAACTTCATTCACGACGGCGGCCACATCTTCCGGGCAGGCTGCGGGGTGTTCCTCGGCGGCAGCGCGAGCTACAACGCCATCACCCACAACGAGATCTGCGACCTGAGCTGGATGGGCGTGCATCTTGGCTGGAGCTGGACAGGTAGGGCCCCCGCATACACTCACCACAACGAGGTTGGCTACAACCATATCCACCATATCGGCAACGGTGTGCTCAATGACATTGGCGGCATCTACACCCTGGGCATCTCCACGGGCACGGTGCTGCATCACAACCTGATCCACGACATCACCCGGTTTGAACGGGGTAAACAGGGCTACGGCGGCTGGGGCATCTACCTGGACGCCGGGAGTTCGGAGATCGTTGTGGAGAAGAACGTGGTCTACGATACCCGGGATGGCGGCCTGCACATCCACAACCACAGCCACCCTTACGGAGACATCATCCGCAACAACGTGTTCGCCTATTCCGCCGAAGGCCAAATGATGCGCAACGCGGATCACGACACGGACCACGGCGTGCATGCCGATATCCAGCGTAACATCGTCTACAATGCCAACCCGCGCATGCTCTGGGGCAGCAACTGGTCTGCCGAGAGCAAGTTCACCGCGGACCACAACTGCTACTGGAGCGAGGCCACCGACAGCCCGGACTTCGACGGGAAGACCTTCGCAGAATGGCAGGCCACCGGAAGGGACGAGCACTCCATCATCGCCGATCCGGGGTTCGTGGACGCGGCAGGCAGGAACTTTGCGCTGCGCCCGGATTCGCCCGCTCTCACCCTCGGGTTCCAGCCCATCGATATGAGCGGAGTTGGCCTGCGCGGGCCCGAGGAGTGGCGCAGGTTGCCTCTGACTGTCACCCACCGGAGCGTGGAAGTTGCGGCGCCTGAAGAGACCAGCGGGGTCTTCGCGGAGGACTTCGAGGACTACGATGTGAACGAAGTGCCGGACGGTGGGGTCGCCCCCGACGGAGAAACCTGCGTGATGGTGACTGACGCAGAGCCGGCTTCCGGCATGCAGTGCGCGGTGTTCACCGACGCCCCCGTGAAAGACGCCTGGAAGCCCCACTGGTATGCGTCGCGGTCGCGGGACCCCGGCGTGGTTCGCTTCTCATGCGCGGTGAAGCTGGACGCGGGGCTGCCCGCAATGCTCGACCTGGAGTTCCGTGACTGGGACATGGGAGCAGGCGTCGGCTACGAGACAGGCCCGTACATCCGGTTCTTCGCCGACGGTTCCGTGAAAGCGGGGAGCGGACCGGACGGGCCGGACTGGATTCCTCTCGGGCAGTTCCCCCTCGGCAACTGGCTGCGAGTAGAGGTCGAGTTCGAAGATGGCCCGGGCAAGCCGAAGACCTACACAGCGCGCATCGGCCCGTGGGATGGGGGACTGCGGACCTTCACGGAACTGCCCTTCCAGGACCTTGGTTTCGAACGCTGCAACTGGGTGGGCTTCGCCGGCACCGGCAACGAACCGGGCAAGTTCTACGTGGATGCGGTGACGGTGGAATAGAGTGAATCCTTGACTTTGGGGGGGCAGGTATGTATACTCGCTTGTGCTGGTTGGGAGGAGTCCCTTCTTTGACGAAGCGCCACTAGCCAGGCGTTTCGTGTCGGAAGAACGACCTTGGTCGCTTTTCCTCGGCGTGTCGCCCGACTAAACGAGGTGCCACCAATTGATACCGCTACTGTGCGCGCTGTGCGCGTCCCTTTGCGTCGGCGCCGCCTTGCTGGCCAGAGCGATAAGGCATCGACTGGGTCGCGTCCGAGTGACGGATTCGGCGAAGGATTCGTGGCCGGGCCTGTGCAGGTGGGCGAAGCAGCCCTGGAGAGTTGATTGAGACGCGAGGGTCAGTAACTGACTCTCGCGTTTTTTGCTAACCATGGAGGCATCTGTGGACGGCGCTCTCGAGCAGATTGACCTGATACGCGAGCGGATGGGCGTCGGCTACGCAGAGGCCAGGGATGCGTTGGAGGCCGCGGGAGGGGACGTTATCGGGGCGCTTGCGGCGATCGACCAATCCCAGCGAGAACGTGACGGAACGCGGGAACTGCAGGATGTAATCGGCCGTATGATGGAGGAGGTGAAGAAGGCACTTCTGGATGATGGGGTAATCGAGCGCGTTGATGTGAAGCTCGGTGACGAAACGGTCAAGGCGTTTCCGGTTGCTCTTGCGGGCGCGGGAGCAGCATTGCTGGTGATCATAAGTGCACTGCTCGCGTACCTGAGGCTCGAGATCATCATGGGTAGGCGTGCAGACACTGCTGAACCCGAGACATGACCGAAACAGGCCAAGCTTGAGGTGCAACATGGTAAATGCCGTAGAGTTCTTTCGCGCGGCCGCCCTGCGAAATCGCTATTGCGACCTCACCCCGCTTTCGGACGAAGAACTGGTCAGACGTGCACAGTTGGACGGCGACAAGGAAGCGTGCGAGTACCTTCTTTTCAAGTACAGGAATCTCGTGCGGGCCAAGGTGAAGTCCTATTTCCTGGTGGGTGCCGAGAGGGACGATCTGCTCCAGATCGGTCTCATCGGGCTTTGGGAAGCGATCACTGACTTCAAGGCGGACCGGCACACCTCATTCGCATGCTTCGCGAAGGTCTGCATACAGCGCCAGATGATCTCGGCCATCAAGGCCGCGACACGGCAGAAGCAGGCCCCGCTGAATTCTTCGATCTCACTCGAGGCATCTCCCGGGGATGAGGACGACGACAGGGCCTTGTCTGAGATGCTCACGACGAAGCCTGAGGGCAGCCCGGAGAATGTAGTGCTGGGTCTCGAGGGCGAGAGGCTCCTGCAGCAGACGCTGCGCGATGAGCTGTCTCCCTTCGAGTGGGAGGTCCTCACGGAGTACCGAACAGGGAAATCGTACAAGGAAATGGCTGTGGAACTAGGCTGCAAGATCAAGTCCATCGACAATGCACTGTCCCGGATTCGCCGCAAGCTCCCGCAGGTAGCCCCTGAACACTCGGAGCGGCTAGAGATTCTGGGATAGACTACAATAGAACACGGTGGAAATGGAAACGGCGGCCAGCGATGGCCGCCGTTTCGCTTGCGGCTGATGCGTTTTACTGCCCGGCGTTCTCGACCTTGTCGAGGATTGCCGGATCTCCCGCGGGCTTGTCGGCATTCCGTCCCTTTCGAATGCGCTCCTGCATCGCCTTCAACCTCTCCGGGTCGAGTTTGGGACGGTCACCAATTAGGTTGACCTTGGCGATCTCCTGCAGCCCGTCCACCGTGAACTGGTACAGCGTGCCACCGTAGACCACGAAGACGAAGCCTTCCGCAACAGCGATTGCAGGTGGCGTCCCGCGCTGCATCATGGTCTGCATGTATAGCATGCGCGGGTCCTGTGGGCCACCCATCGGGCCGCCGGGCATGGGTGCCCCGGGCATGAACTGGGGTCCGCCGGGTCCGCCGGGTCCGCC
>JAGPGE010000054.1:0-5179 GCA_018056145.1 Armatimonadota bacterium | reverse complement strand
CCGCCCTGCTGGCGCTGGCCGCGCGGGTTGAGGCCTGGGACCCTGCCCTGCCCGGGCTGGGCGCCGGGCGCGAGGCCGGGCAACGCCTGGGGCGCTGCTCCCGGAGCCGGGGCCGCTCCCGCCGCCGGGAGACCGGGAGGCGGAGGCGGTGGCCCGTCAACGACTTGGGCCCCTGCCTGCGCCGCGAAAAGACCGAGAGCAGTGAGTACCGCGAAAATCACGCCGACGTTCCTGAAGCCGAGCATCTGATTTCCTCCTAGGGTGCCTCCGAGCCCGGTGCGTCCGTCACAGTAGGGCCCGCAGGTAACTTAGATTGTGCGCCGCCGCAGCGCGTGGGTCGTCGGTTGGTGGCGTTTCGAGAACAAGGTCTCCGCGGTAGCCGATGTCCTGCAATGCCTTGACCGACTCCGCTATCTTGACGACTCCTTGCCCGAGAAGTTCACCATCGCGATCTTTGATGTGCACCGCTGCTATCCGCGAGCCCAGCGCGTGTACCTCCTCCGCCGGATCGTGACCGAAGGCGGTTGCGTTGCCGATGTCGTAGTAGACCTGGACCGCGGGAGAGCTGACGGCGTCCACCAGGCGCATCAGGTCCCCCGCGGACTTCCCGTAGCCACGCCCCACGTTCTCCAGCGCAAGCACCACGCCGGTATCCGCGGCGACCGGGGCAAGCGCGGTCATTTCCTCGATCCAGCGATTCGTCCCGTCCTCCGGGCTGACGTCGTCCCCACCGGGGGTCACGGGGACGAGGATCACCGGTGCTTCCAGTTCGGAGGCGTAGCCGCATAGATCAGACAGCAGCGTACGGATCTCGTCCCGCACCGATGCGTCAGGACTGGCGGGACTGATCTGCCAACATGCGCCGGCGCAGAAGGACAGCAGGCCGCCGCCGGTACTCCGGAGCATCTCGCGGACAGCGTCGGGCCCACCCTTCCACAGTGGGGTGTCACGGTACCCGGCGCCGATGTCCAGTTCGATCCCGTCAAAGCCAATCTCGGCTCCCGCCGCGAAAGCCTCCAGCCAGTCCATACGCAGGCATCCGTCGCGGATCCCGATTCTCATGTGGATCAGACTCCTGTGTTCGAAAGTTGGGCGCGAGCCGGAGCCATCGCAGACAGCCCGCGCCCGGGTGCAGGGTTCTCCGCAACTGCGCCGGGACCTGCCTGAAGGTGTACGCCCTGCAAGAAACGAACCGGGGCGTCAGTGATCACGCGGCTGTCCGCGACGGCCCGGAGGCGAGTGCGGTGTCCCTACTCATCAAGATGATCCGGCCCAATCTGGATGGCCTGCCTGCCGTGGCCCTGCCCGCGGGCTACCGTCTCGCGACAGCGGAGGAGTTCGACGATCCGGCTGCAATGTGGGCCGAGATCGTGAGCGCGTCCTTCCCGGACACGGTCTGGACCGTCGACTATGTCCATGAGCATTACATGGACAAGGCGCAGTACGACCCGTCGGGGGTTTTCTTCGCCATGGCCGGGGAGGAGGTCGCCAGTACGGCTTTCGCGTGGCGGGACGAGCCGGGGGAGAGCACCTGCGGGCGGGTTCACTGGGTCGCTACTCGTCCCGCCCACCGGCGGCGCGGGCTTGCGTCGTCGGTGGTGGTTGCGGTGCTGCGGTACTTTCGCGACCACGGGTTCGCGAGCGCATTCCTGGAGACTAGCCCGCCGCTGATTCCGGCAATCCGCGCCTACTTCGCGCTGGGGTTCGAGGCCGAACCGCGCAATCAGGCGGAGCGGGTAGCCTGGGAGGAAGTGATGGCGAAGATCCGCGATCTGGGCTGAGCGCGGTCAGCCGGCGCTCTCGGCCTCAGTCTGGTCGCAGTGCTCCTGGGCTTCCCGCAAGCGGCAGATGGGGCAGATGTGCATGGTGGTCGGCTCCCCGCAGATGGGACAGTCGTGACAGGTGTCCTCCTCATCATCGCCAGGCCTCATCACCTTGCGCAGGACCTGCCAGAAAATCATCTTGCCCATAGGCGCGCGCTGCTCCAGGAGATCGAAAACATCCTTGAAGCGATGGGAGTCGGGCACGAAGCGTGGGCACGGCTCTCCGGCGATGGGCAGGCCCGCGAGGCGCACATACTCTTCGCTCGCAGTGTCGGGAACCTGAACCAGGGGCTTTACCTTGAGGGGCGCAAAACCGGTGGGCTGTAGGACGGGCGCAGGGCTGACAGGCCGCCCGGAGAGCACGTTGCGCAGCATGTACTGAAGCTGGTCGTCCAGCGTATGCCCTGTGGCGAGGACGTTCGCGCCGATCCGCAGGGCGACCCGGGGCATTAGCGCCCGGCGCACCGCGCCGCACACCGCACAGACCGGCCAGCCCGCGATGGGGTCGATGCGCACGCCGTGGGAATCGACGCGCTCGACCTCGAGACTCACCCGGCTGCGTGAACACTGCTCGCGGACGATCTCGTGGCAGACGTCGGAGTATTCCCCAATGCCCATGTGAATGTGTATTGCCGAAAGCCGGAAGTTGAGCCGCGCCCGGGTGGCTGCCAGGATGTGCAGCAGACAGGCGCTGTCGGAGCCTGCGGACACAGCGACGGCAACGTGAGCGCGCTTGGGGATCATGCGGAAGCGGCGCACCGTGCCCTCGACGCGGCCCCGTAGGAACTCGGGGAAGCACCGTGGGCACAGGGCCCGGCCCAGTTCGCTGATGCGGATCAGGTCTTCCGTGGCCCCGCAGCGGGTGCAGTCATCGTCGTGGAAGATCATGGCGCGTGGTGTTTGCACGCCGGAGTGTTCCGTCCCAAGAACGTGCATACCTGCACGCAGGGCATCGGTTTCGTGGGATGCGCGCCGGCAGGGGCCGGATACCCGTTCAGCGTGCCATTCGCCGTGAGCGTTGCCCCACAGCCCGCCGAGCGGGCGGCAGCCTATAGCCGGGGCGGAAGCCCCCGGATTACCGCCTCACGTTGCGTCTTGAGCCCCCGAACGGGGGCGACAGGCCGTTACTCGCGCACCGGGTCCGGCCGCCCCTCCGGGGCTCGTGGCCCTTTCCTGGGGCCGGAATCCCCCCAACTTCCGCCGGGGGTTAGAGGCGGACGGCTCCTGTCGGAGCCTGACAGCACACGGCACGGCTTCAACACCACTGGCACCGGGCGCTGGCCACACACGAGGCCTGCACGCCTCTCACAAAACCGATGCTCCTGCGCCTGCACGCTTGTCTGTGCCGGGCTGCTTGACTATACTCGAACTGCCCTCATTCCCACGAAAGGAAGGTCACCCCATGCGCCCGCTGTCCGTGTTGCTTGTGTCACGATGGGGGCCCATTCTGACCGGTGCGCTCATTGGCGTGCTGGCGGCGGTCTTGGTCAAGCTCGGGAATCCCGGCAACATGGGGATCTGCGTGGCGTGCTTCAGCCGAGACATTGCCGGAGCACTTGGGCTGCATCGGGCGGAGGTCGTGCAGTATATCCGACCCGAGATCGTCGGGTTCGTGCTGGGGGCGGTCATCGCGGCACTAGCCTTCGGCGAGTTCCGCCCACGGGCCGGGTCGGCGCCGGTGATCCGGTTCCTTCTCGGGGGGGTCTCGGTGGTGGGCGCGCTGATCTTCCTGGGATGCCCCTGGCGCGCTTATCTGCGCCTGTCGGGAGGCGATCTGAACGCGATCCCCGGCATTCTAGGGCTAATCGGCGGAATCCTGCTGGGCCTGGTGTTCCTGCGCCGGGGTTTCAGCCTGGGGAGGAACCACCCCGTGCCCGCGCCGGTGGGATGGGTCATGCCCGTTCTTGCGCTGGGGCTCCTGGCGCTGGTGATGTTCGCGCCGCAGTTCGGAAAAGACGCCGAAGGGAACCCGGTTGGCCCTGTGTTCTTCTCGAAGACCGGGCCGGGGAGCCAGCATGCGCCGCTGCTGATCTCCCTGGCGGTGGGCATTATCGTGGGGTTCCTAGCGCAACGAAGCCGATTCTGCACCGTCGGCGCAATTCGGGACGCTGTCCTGCTGAAGGACAGCCACCTGCTCAACGGCGTGGTCGCGCTGGTCTTCGCCGCACTGGTGGCTAACCTCGCGCTGGGGCAGTTCAAGCTCGGCTTTGAGGACCAGCCGGTAGCCCATGCACAGTCGCTGTGGAACTTCGCGGGAATGGTCCTGTCGGGGCTGGCTTTCACACTGGCGGGGGGGTGCCCAGGCAGGCAGATCTTCCTGTCCGGCGAAGGAGACTCGGACGCCGCGATATTCAGCATCGGCATGGTGGTGGGCGCGGGCTTCGCGCACAATTTCAGCCTGGCATCATCGCCCGCGGGGGCGAGTCCCTTCGCCGCGATGGCCGTCCTGCTGGGCCTTGCTTTCTGCTGCGTTGTCGGTCTCACCATGCGTGAGTAATGATGCCCGCGGGCGACGGTGCGGGTTGAGGAGACGGTCGAGATGGATGAGCGGACAATCGTGGATGCCAGGGGGCTCTCGTGCCCCCAGCCGGCTTTCATGACCAAGAAGGCCCTGGATGAGGCCGGAAGCGGTTGCGTGCAGGTGCTTGTTGACAACGCCGCGTCGCGTGACAACGTGAGCCGGCTTGTGACCAAGACAGGTTGGCGGGTGACGGTCGAAGAGCAGGACGGTGGAGTCTTCTGCCTGATCTGCGAGAAGTAGTCTATCTCGACCATGCGGCGACGGTCTGGCCCCGGCCCGCCTGTGTGCTGGAGGCCATGGCGCTGTACATGGCGGAAGCAGGCAGCCCCGGACGCAGCGGGCACCGGCTGTCCATCAATGCCGGGCGCATGGTTTATGAGGCGCGGGAGGCGGTGGCCGACCTCTTCGGCGCTTCCGACCCTCTGCGGGTCATCTTCACCCGCAATGCCACCGAAGCGCTGAACCTGGCCCTGACGGGCTTATTGGGGCCTGGCGACCGCGTGGTCACCACGGGTGTCGAGCACAACGCGGTAGCTCGGCCGCTTTTCGCCCTGAAGCATCGTGGCGTCAGCTTCGACGTGGCGCCTTGTGACCGGGCCGGAGTGCTTGACCTGGCCGCCCTGAAGGACGCATTGCGGAGCCCGGTCCGAGTGGTGGTGATCAACCACGCCAGCAATGTGTCGGGGGCCCTGGCGCCCCTGGAGTTGATTTCGCCGCTGGTTCATGAGGCCGGCGCGCTTCTTCTGTTGGACGCCGCCCAGACTGCCGGGGCGCTGCCCATCGATGTGGGGGCGCTGGGCATAGACTTGCTCGCCTTCACCGGGCACCAAGGGCT
>JAGPGE010000729.1 GCA_018056145.1 Armatimonadota bacterium | reverse complement strand
GTGTACAGGTCCGAGAATCCGCCGCCGGTGGGGCTGTTCCACCAGGCGATGGGCGTGAGCACCGTGTAGATGCCGGCATTCGCGCACTCGCTGATGAGCAGGTCCAGCAGCCGCAGGTGGTCGTTCTCGATGAGATTGCCCTGGTGGTCGCTGATCTCCCGGTCCCAGCAATGCAGGCGGATGGCGGTCAGACCGAGCCTGGCGAAGTGCTTCACATCGTCGCGGATCGCCTGCTCGTGGTCAAAGCCCTTGGCCTTCATTTCGGCGTAGTCTATGGAAAACGGCGGGTAATAGTTGACGCCGAAAAGCGCCACTTCGCCGGCACCGTCGGCGAATTGCAGCACCCCGTTCGCGTCCACGGTAATCGGGTGCAACTCGGGTGCGGCGAGGACCGGGACGCAGTAACAAGCAATCAACGCGGCAAGTACCATGAACGCGTTCACGGCAATCCCTCCGGGTGGCCGACCTCGAGCAATCTGCCAGTCAGGAGCAAAGTTCCGCGCAGGCAGTCCGTGGTCCTGCGGGGGTCGGCAATCCTCCGGTGGCGGCCCCTGAAGGTTCCTCCCTTCCCGCCGTCGAATCCACGCACAAACACTCCGGAGGTCCGCTGCACTCATGTCTGACTCGAAGCTGCGCGTTGGCGTCATCGGCGTTGGCTCGTGGGCCAACCGCGTTCACATTCCCCAGGTGCTCTCCCATTCCGGCGCCGAACTCGTCGCACTGTCGGCTCGAAGCGAAGACAAGCTGCGCAAGGCGGGGGAAGAATTCGGCGTCGAGCGCCTGTTCACTGACTACCGCGCACTGCTGGACATGGACGACCTGGACGCCGTCACCATCAGCTCCACTCACAATGCGCATTATGAGATCGCGAAGGCCGCCCTGGATCGCGGCCTCCACGTCTTCTGCGAGAAGCCGCTGGGCGTGAACTCCGCGCAGACCGGGGAGCTCGCCGATCTCGCATCGCGTGCCGGCGTGAAGACCATGGTCGCCTTCACCAACCGCTGGGTGCCCGAGGCGATCTACGCCCGTGAATTGATGCAATCCGGCTTCTGCGGCGAAGTCTTCCACTACAACGTCTGCCAGCTCGCGGGTTACGGCATGCCCGGCCGCAACTGGATGTGGCGCGCTGACCCGGACCTCGCGGGCGGCGGTGTTCTGTTCGACCTGGGCTGCCACAATATCGACCTGGCCATGTGGCTCAACGGCCCGATCCGCCGGGTCTGCGCGACCCTCAAGAACACCGCGCCCACCCGCATGAAAGACGGGCAACCCGCGCCCACGCTGGTGGACGACACCGACGCCTTCATCGCCGAGTACGCCAATGGGACCCAGGGGGTCTTCCACATCAGCTGGACGGCGCCGGGCGACCGGATCCTGCGACACGAGATCGCGGGCATGGACGGCCGCATTGAGCTGAACCTGTATCACGACGTGTGGAGCAACGCCCTGCGCGGGGCGAGGGCTGGCGAGAGCGACCTCGCGCCAATGCCTCCGCCCGACGAGATCCAGGCCAACATCCCGCGCGCCATTGCCACTGAGGATGAGCGAGCGGCAGCGCGCAAGGTGTTCTTGACCGGGTACCCGAGCCTTGTGCGGGCGTTCATCGACTGCATCATCGATGACACCGACGATGCGCCCAACTTCGCGGACGGTCATGCGACCCAGCAGGTGATGGACGCGGTGATGGAGAGCAATCGCGAGGGACGGTGGGCGACCATCGGCCAATAATCCCACTGCAGGTGATCAGGAATGTCCACTCCCCACAACCGTCGCGAGTTCATCCGCCGCGCAGCACTTGGAGCCGCCGGGGCATCTCTCGGCGCGGGCGTGCTGGGCCGGTTCGCCGGCACCTCCCATGCCCAGACTACCCGGCCCAATGTGCTGTTCATCCTCACCGATGACCAGCGCTTTGACGCCATGAGTTGCGTGGGGAACCCGCCGTGGCTTCGTACGCCCAACATGGACCGCATCCGCAACGAGGGCGCGCTGTTCTCCAACGCCTTCGTCACGATATCGCTCTGCTCGCCCAGCCGCGCCAGTTTCCTCACCGGCTGCTACGCCCATACCCATAATGTGCGTACCAACGAAGCCAACGACCCCGATCCCGCGCTGGCCACTTTCCCCATGGTGCTGCGGCAGGCCGGCTACCGCACGGGGTTCATCGGCAAGTGGCACATGGCGCCGAAAGCCTCGCCGCGACCGGGGTTTGACTACTGGCTGAGCTTCCGCGGACAGGGCGAGTACAACAATCCGAGCCTCAACGAGAACGGCCGCGACTTCCAGGCCGAGGGCTACATGACCGACCTGCTCACTGAGTATGCCCTGTCCTTCCTGGGCGCGCGGAGCGAGCAGCCCTTCTGCCTGATCCTGTCCCACAAGGCGGTGCATGGTCCCTTCACTCCCGCCGAGCGCCATAGGGAGCTCTACGCGGGCGAGACATTCCCTGAGCCGCCCAATGCTCGGGACGATTTCGCCGACAAGCCCGAATGGATCCGCGCCGGCATGGTGCGCGGGATCCGGCGCGAGGCCATGGCCGAGAACGCCGACAAGCCCGTGCCCCACCGCATCCCGCCCACCGACTGGAATCCCCGCGTCGAGGGCCGCCTCAACTACTACCGGTCCCTTGCGGCAGTGGACGAGGGGATCGGCCGGGTGCTTGATCTCCTCGCGCAGCAGGGCCGGCTGGACAATACCGTGGTTGTCTTTGCCGGCGACAACGGTTACTTCCACGGGGAGCACCGGCGGGGCGACAAGCGCCTCATGTACGAGGAATCCCTGCGCATCCCCTTCACCATGCGGTACCCGGCCCTCGTCCAGCCTGGGACAACCATTGACGAGATGGTGCTGAATATCGACCTCGCACCGACGCTCGAGGAACTCGCCGGTGCGCGGGTGCCCGACAGCGTGCAGGGGGAATCTTTCGCGCGGCTTCTCCGCGGGCAGCGTGGAAACTGGCGCAGTTCCTTTCTCTACGAGTACTTCCAGGAGGGCTGGCTGCCCGGAATCCCCACCATGTTCGGCGTCCGCACCGAGCGCTGGAAGTACATCACGTACCCGAAGATCAATGACATCGATGAGATGTACGACCTGGAGACGGACCCGCGCGAGTTGACCAATCTCGCCGAAAACCCGGCATACGCGGACAAGAAACAGGAACTCAAGGCCGAACTGGAGCGCCTCCTGAAGGAGACCGACTACCAGGAGGC
>JAGPGE010000728.1 GCA_018056145.1 Armatimonadota bacterium | reverse complement strand
GCCCTCACGTTCCTGGCAGGGCACATGGGCTCCAGGCTGTGGCGCGATGCCCTGCCGGTGTTGGCGCAAGCGCCCAATATCGTCGCCGAAATCTGCGCCCCAGTCCCTGCCCGCAGCCGCATTGAGGACGCGGTGAGGGTCATGGGCGCGGACCGGGTGGTGTTCGGCTCAGACTGGCCGATCATCAGCCAGCCCTACATGCTGGGCTGCGTGCATGATGCCGAGATCAGCGATTCCGACCGCCGGGCGATCCTGTATGACAACGCCGCGCGCATTCTCAGGCAAGCAGGGCAGTTGGCTGGTTCAGAGAACGACTCAGTGAGGTAGGTCCCATGCACCGTTTCGCACTGTCCGCGTTCCTAGCTGTCGTGTTTCTGGCTCTCGGGAGGTGCGGGCCCGTGCGGGCACAGGGTGTCGATCCGCAGTTCAAGCCCGTCCTGGTTGAAGCCGAGTTCTCCTCACGCGAAGTGCGTCCGGGCGACCCCTTCACAATGACCCTGCGCTTCCGCAATGAGGGCACGAAGCCCGGTAAGACCGAGTACCGTGTCTTCACCCACTTCGAGGCTCCCGAGCGAAGCTGCGAGAACATTGTCATCCACGCCGACCACGAACCTACCGTACCCACCACCATGTGGGCGCCGGGGCAAATTGCCGTGGACGGTCCGATCATCCTCTACGCCCCCACCAACCAGCCGGAGCAGGAGTACTTCGTGCACGTGGGGATCTTCGACCACCAGGGTACCGGTGCGCGGCTGCTGGAGACGTACGAGGCGGGCAAGATCCGGGTCACGAGTACAGCGAAACCGGCATCGGAACTGGCGCCGGAGCCGCTTGAGGCGGATGAGATCGCGCGCCGCGCGCAGGCACTGGCATCGCGCATTCCCCCGGAACGCCGCGCATCCCTTGACGGCTCCACATGGCGCGTTGACCTGGACCGCGAATCCGGGGCGTGGCAGCTTGTGGACAAGCGCACCGGGGTTCTATGGGCATCGGCTCCGGACCGGCCCGTGTTCGCACAGGTGACCATCGAGAACGGCGAGCGCCGCCTGCTTTGGGATGTGGCGCGGTTCGATTCCATCCAGCAGCGCGACGGTGCGCTGGTGGCTGTGGCCCGCCCGCAGGTGGACGGCAGGCCCAGCGGGGTCACGGTCACCTTCACCTTCGAGCCGGTCCAGGGGCCGGACGGCGTGCGCGTGCGGTATGCCTCGCAGGCCACAGGCGAGTGGAAGGCCACGCGCACACGCTTGCTGCATAATGCGCTTTGGACCACCGACGCCGATAGTGGGACGGTGTACGTGCCGCATCGCATCGGCATCGAACTGCCCGCGAACCAGGGGCTTCCTGGCCGGCGATCGTGGCGCACCTACGACAGTCTCTCCATGGCCATGTTCGGGGTAGTGCGGCAGGGGTCGGCGCTGCTTGTGAACTGGAGCAATGTGGATACGAACCTTGAGGTGAACACCCTTTGGTCTGACCTGCCGGTGGTCCCGGGTCGCCGCACTCGCGCCCTGAGCCTGGAGATCGCGTCCCCCGAGGGCGAATGCACGCTCCACCCGCTGGGGCGGGGCGGGTATGTGGAGATCGCCCACGCTTACCGGCCTTTGGCGAGGGAGAAGGGCTGGCTGGAGACCTGGGCTGACAAGCGCGAGAAGTTCCCCACGGTGGACAGGATGTTCGGGGCTGCGAACTTCAAGCCCTTCGTGTTCTCCCGCGTTATCCCGGGCTCGCGGTACAACACCAGCGACCAGGAACGGACGCATCTGGGCTTCACATTCGACGAAGTGGCCCAGTGCGCCGAGCACTGGCGCAATGACCTGGGCATCGATCGCGCTTACGTGGTGATGGCCGGGTGGATCAACGGGGGCTACGACGTGCGCCACCCGGATGTGCTCCCGGCGGCTCCCGAGTGCGGCGGCAATGAGGAGATGCGCAAGGCTTTCGACCGGATCAAGGCGTGCGGCTATCTCGTAGGGGGGCATGACAACTACCAGGATATGTACGAGAACGCGCCCTCCTGGAGCGAGGACTGGCTCAACAAGGACAGCCGGGGGCGACCGAAGCGCGGCGGCAACTGGAACGGCGGGCAGGCCTGGCAGGTGTGCGCTATCAAGCAGGTGGAACTCGCGGCTCGCGAGAAGACCAATTTGCCCGAGATCAAGCGGCTCTTCGAGCCCACGATCTACTTCATCGATACGGTTTTCGCCTGGGGCCTCGTGACCTGCGAGGACCCGAACCACCCCATGACGCGACAGGATGACCTGGAGTGGAAGACCCGGCTGTGCATGCTGGCCAAGGAGCACTTCGGGATGTTCGGCAGCGAGGAAGGCCGCGAGTGGGCGGTGCCCTGCGCCGACTATCTCGAGGGCATTTTCGGCCACGTGACGGACTCGGACCCGGGCGCCGTCATCCCCCTGTTCAACCTGGTCTACAGCGACTGCGTCCAGATCATGACTCACCAGGGCAACCGCATCGGGCCCGGCGACGAGAAGAAGATGGCGGATCACATCCTGTTCGCGGAGATGGGCCTGCCCCGTTTTGGCGAGCATCTCTACTGGCAGCGGGAAGCCGGGACCTCGGCGCTTCCGGTGGTCCCTTTGGCCCCGGCTGTAGAGGACTTGGGAGATAACCGGATCAACATCACCTACCGCTGGCGAGTGGATCAGAAGATCGACAACGACTTCTACTGCTTCGTCCATTTCACCAGCGAGGGCGCAGACCACGCGGAGAAGATCGCGTTCCAGAATGACCACAATCCTGTCCCGGCGACATCGGCGTGGCAGCCTGGGACCATTGTGAACGATGGCCCGCACACCGTGGCGATCCCCGCGGGATTCCGGGGACCCGCGCCGATCATGTTGGGGATGACCCGCGCGGGCGAGCGCATTCCCCTGTCGGATGCGCGCAATTCCAACCTGCGCTACCACGTGGGCACGCTTCTGGTCACCGATGATGGCGTGGCCTTCGAGGCTGCCCCGGACGCGGGGATGAGCGCCCTGTGGTCTCGGGGTGACAATGGCTGGACCGATGGCCTGTGCATGACCGACCGGGTTATCAAGAATACGTGGGAAGTGCTCAGCCCGCTCAATGTGATCACCGCCGAGCGCGTCCTGGACAGCCACGAGTTCCTGAGCGATGACCGGAAACTCCAACGCTCGCGTTTCGGTGACGTCACCATCACCGTTACGTACGACAAACCGGCGGAGGTGGACGG
>JAGPGE010000727.1 GCA_018056145.1 Armatimonadota bacterium | reverse complement strand
CGCATGGAGGACAGATTATCCGGGCGCATTCTATGAGTCTACCGTCTAAAGATAGCGCTCGTTGGTACTGGCGATGGTTGGCCGGTGACCAGAACCCACTGACAAGGGGATGACGATGATGCGAACCACGCACGCAGCCGATCCATGCCCGATTCTCCTGGCCATGATGCTCTGTCTAGCTGGGTTGGCCCAGCCGGCACTTGCTCAGGACCAGCCGATATACAAGGATCGGGCCGCTGGCATTGAGGCCCGGGTGAATGACCTGCTCCAGAGGCTCACGCTGGAGGAGAAACTGGAGCTGCTGGGTGGGACAGGGTTCGCCACGAAGGCCATCGAGCGCCTTGACCTGCCGCCGATGGCCATGTGCGACGGGCCAATCGGGGTGCGCGGCGGTGAGGGCGGCACACAGGGACCGGCGACGGCGTTTCCGTGCGGGATCGCCATGGCCGCCACCTGGGACCCGGCCATTGTGCAGCGCATCGGGGAAGCGATCGGGCGCGAAGTGCAGAACAAAGGCATCGGCGCCAGTGTGATCCTGGGCCCGTGTGTGAATATCCACCGCACGCCCCTGGGAGGGCGCAATGGGGAGAGCTACAGCGAGGACCCGCACCTTGCGGCGCGCATGGCTGTTGCGTATGTGCGCGGCGTCCAGAGCACCGGGGCGGCGGCGTGCGTGAAGCATTACGCTTGCAATAACCAGGAGTATGAGCGCGGGACCATCAACGTGAGGGTGGATGAACGCGCGCTGCGCGAGATCTACCTGCCGGCATTCCAGGCGGCGGTTGAGGAAGCCGATGCCTGGTGCGTCATGAACGCCTACAACAAGGTGAACGGCCCGTACTGCTCGGCCAACAGTTACCTGCTCAATGATGTGCTCAAAGGCGACTTCGGCTTCGACGGCTGCGTCATGACCGACTGGGGGGCGGCCCACAATTCCCTGGGCGTCGCCCTGGGGGGAACCGACCTGGAGATGCCCACCGGTGCGCACATGAACCCGGCGCGACTCCTGCCGCTGATCGAAGGCGGCAAGGTCAGTCGGGAGATCATCGACGACAAGGTGCGGCGGATTCTGCGCACTGTCGTTCGCGTGGGCCTGCTGGATGGCCCCAAGGAGCCTGACAACAGCATCGTCAACTGCCAGGCGCACCGGGACCTGGTGCGCGAGGCAGGGGCGCGGGCTATCGTGCTGCTGAAGAACGAAGGCAATGTACTTCCGCTGGATGCGGCCGCGCTGCGGTCGATAGCGGTGATCGGGCCGAACGCCGCCGAGAATCGCCTGGGGATGGGGGGCAGCGGATATGTGTACTCCACCAGTAATACTCACGCCCTGGACTGCATCAAGGCCAGGGTGGGCGAGAACGTGACGGTCAACTATGCCCGGGGCGGCACTTCGGGCGACGAAACGCTCCCGGCGATCCCGTCGGAGCTGCTCAGCCCCGCTGGAGGCGGTCCCGGCGAGCACGGCCTGAAGGCGGAGTACTTCGCGAACCAGAGTCTAGAAGGCCAGCCGGCGCTGGTGCGGACCGATGCCAGCGTGGACTTCGACTGGGGCGGAAATGGCCCGGGCGGCGGCCTGCCCAGTGACCACTTCTCCGTGCGCTGGACCGGGACGTTCACCCCGGCGGTCTCGGGCGAATACTTCCTGGGGATCGCCAGTGACGACGGATCGCGGCTGTTCCTGGACGGGAAGCAGATCGCGGCGACCTGGCGTGACCACGCGGTCGAGGCCGAGCGGGCGAAGGTGGCGCTCGAGGCAGGACGCGGCTATGAGATCCGGCTGGAGTACTACGAGAACACCGGCCTTGCGAGCATGACTCTCGGGATGCTGGAACCGGGCGTCGACCTGGAGAAGGACCCGGCGATCGAAGCCGCGGTGCAGGCGGCGGCTAAGTCGGATGTGGCGGTGGTTGTGGCGGGGCTGTCAGCGAGTCACGAAAGCGAGGGCCGTGATCGCGATAACCTGGAATTGCCGGGCAACCAGGCGGCGCTCATCAAGGCGGTCGCTGCCGCGAACCCGAAGACCGTGGTGGTGCTCAGCAATGGCACGCCGCTGATGATGGCCGACTGGATCGAGCAGGTTCCGGCAGTCCTGGAGGCGTGGTATCTGGGTGAAGGAGGGGGTCTTGCGGTAACCGACGTGCTCTTCGGCGATGTGAACCCATCCGGGAAGCTTCCCGACACACTGGCGGTGCGGCGCGAGGACTACCCGGACTCCGGCAACTACCCGGGTGGCGGCGGCGTGGTGGACTACGCGGAAGGCATCTACGTGGGCTACCGGCATTTCGACAAGAACGGCGTGGAGCCCCTGTATCCCTTCGGGTTCGGGCTGTCATACACTACTTTCGAGTACAGCGATCTGGGAATCACGCCCGGTACCCTTCAGGCAGGTGGGAAGGCATCGGTCAGCCTGACGGTCCGCAACACGGGCACGCGCGCGGGGGAAGAGGTGGTGCAGGTCTACGTGCATGATCCAGCGCCGCGGATTGACAAGCCCGTGCGGGAGTTGAAGGGCTTCACCCGCGTGGCTCTCGAGCCCGGCGAAGCAAAGCGCGTCACCCTCGAACTGGGCCCGGATGCCCTTGCTTATTGCGACGTGCCAGGCAAGCAATGGCGCGCGGATGCCGGGACATATGAACTGCAGGTGGGGGCGTCGTCCCGGGACATCCGCCTGCGCGGCAACGTGGTTCTCGGCGAGACGGTGACGTGGCCTGTGGCGAACATGGGCAAGTGGATCGCTGAGGCCGCGCCCGACTGGGGACCGAATTTCGCGCTCAAGCAGCCCGTGCAGGTCTCCTCGGTAGAGCGCGACGACACCCCGCCAGAGGCGGCGGTGGATGACAGCCTGTCCACCCGGTGGTCCTCCGAGCACAACGACCCGCAGTGGATCATGGTGGACCTGGGGCAGGTGCGGACGATCAACCGTGTGGTCCTGCGCTGGGAGACGGCTTTCGGCAGCGCGTACACGCTGGAAGTCTCCACCGACGGCGCGAACTGGAAGCAGGTCTATGCGACGCAGACGGGCATGGGCGACGAGGAGAGCATCGCTTTCGAGGCGGTAGACGCCCGTTACGTGCGGCTCAGCGGGACCAAACGCGGAACGCCCTACGGGTACTCGCTTTATGACTTCGCTGTGTTCGGCCCGCGGTAGGCGGCCCCGGAGCGGATTGGGCGCGTCTGTGCCGCCTATCCTCCCTGCACCACCCGGTAATAGTCCACAC
>JAGPGE010000725.1 GCA_018056145.1 Armatimonadota bacterium | reverse complement strand
CCGTGCGCTGCATTGCCGAGCACGTGTCTCGGGCCCTGGCCGGCCGCTGAGTACAAAACCACAGCCGCGTCCGCACTCGCCGGGGGAACCTCCATGCCTCGTCGCCCCGGCATTTCCAGCCCCGACGTCTGCCAACGCCTTTGACGCAGGCCCATGCTGTGCTACAATCTTTGGGTTTGCGCTGGACTTGCGGTCACACAGATCTGCTGGGGCATCTCGTGGCGCGACCGCGGTTCTCGCTGCAATGACGCGCTCCTGCTATCCTCTCGATCCGGGGAACTGTATGCGACTGCCGTGGGGCGAGGAAATCGCCATTGATCTGGGCTCGGCGAACACCCACATTTGCGTCAAGGACGCGGGGGTGGTTGTGCGCGAAGCCTCCTACATAGCCTTCGATGCCGGCGGGCGACACCCGGTTGCCGTAGGGCTCGAAGCGCGCCGCATGATCGAGCGCGACGTCGCCGGCGTCCAGGTCATCCGGCCCGTGCGTGGAGGGGTGGTCGCCGACTTCGATGCCGCCGTCACCATGCTGCGCCTATTCGTCCACCAGGCTCTGGGCAGACGCCCGATCATCAGCCCAATGATGATCACCTCCCATCCCGATGAAGCCAGTCAGGTGGAGCGCCGGGCCCTCATCGACGCCCTGCGGTCGTCAGGCGGCGGCCGGGTGCTCAGCGTGCAGCGCGCCCTGGCCTGCGCGATCGGCGCCGGGATACCAGTCGGCGGCGATTCCAGCCGCATGGTCATCGACCTCGGCGCGGGGGTCACCGATATCGGCGTCATCGCCATGGGCATGGCCACCACCGGCGTCACGATCCGATACGGCGGGGACGATCTCAACGAGATCATCCGCCGCGCCGTGAAGCGCTCCCAGGGTTTCAGCATCAACTGCGCAACCGCCGAGCAGATCAAGCTCCACGTGGGCACGCTTCTCGAGGAGTCCAACGGCAGCTCCATGCGCGTTGAGGCATCGATCGACAACGGCGGTACGCCGCTGAGCACCGACATCGACCTGTCCGAGGTCCCCGCGCTCCTTGCACACGGACTGAACCGGATCATCGCCGACATCATCTGGCTGCTGGACGAACTCACGCCCACACAGCAGAACGAAATCGCAGCCAACGGCGCGATCCTCACCGGTGGCGGAGCGCTCCTCGAGGGCATCGACGCTTATTTCGCCCAGAAGCTGGGCATCCCGGTGCGCGTTGCCACCGACCCGCTCTCCTGTACCATCCTCGGCCTGGAGTCCGTCCTCAATGACCCGCAGGCGGTATCGCTGCAGGGGCGGCGGTTCAAGGCCACCGGCGCCTAACCCCGCCAGTTTCCCGCGCTCAAAGGGTGCGATCGGCCCCATTTGGAGGGCCTTCAGCCAATCACACGGAGGGTGTTCGCATGGCCGCTATCAAACTGTCCGCCTGCATCGAGATGATCTACCATCAGGTCCCCGAGTTCCCGGAGAGAATCGCCAGAGTGGCCGACTGCGGCCTGCAGGCCTTCGAGTTCTGGGGCTGGAAGAACAAGGACCTCGACGCCATCTGCGCAAAGGCGAAGGAGACCGGCATGACCCTTGCCGGGTTCTGCTGCGAGAATGTGGGCGCTCTCGTGGACCCGGCCAACACCTGCACCTGGGTCGAGGGCGCGAAGGAGTCCATCTTGAAGGCGAAGGAAGTCGGGGCGCCGACCCTCATCGTCACCACCGGCAACGAGATGGCCGACGTGTCCATCTGGGCCCAGCATGACAGCATTGTCTCCGGTCTGCGGGGCATCGCACCCTTCGCCGAAGACCACGGCATCACCCTGGTGCTCGAGCCCCTTAACATAGCGGTGGACCACAAGGGTTACTTCCTGTCCAGTTCCGCCGAGGGTTTCGACATCGTGCGCGCGGTGAACAGCCCCAGCGTCAAGCTGCTATATGACATCTATCACCAACAGATCACAGAAGGCAACCTCATCGCCACCATCACCGCGAACATCGACCTCATCGGTCACTTCCATGTTGCCGATGTCCCAGGCCGCAACGAGCCCGGTTCGGGCGAGATCAACTACGCCAACGTCTTCAAGGCCATCAGAGAAACCAGCTATGACCGCTACGTGGGCCTGGAGTTCAGGCCCACCGGCTGCTCTCGCGACGCCCTCGAAGCCGTCAAGAAGCTTGCCGGGGTGGCGTAGCGCTGCACATTCGGACTGCAGACCGCACAGACAGCACACAGGCGCCACCCTCTCCCGGGTGGCGCCTGCGCTTGTGGCTATCGTGCCATGCACGCCTGGGTGAACTGGACCACTAACCCACCGGGCCACCGGTGGAGCGAAGGACGGCGGGCGTGCCAGGGCAAGAGTACGCGCGCTTGCCCCACAAGAAGCTGTTCGGGTCCAGAGTCGCCTCGAGCTTCAGCCACTTGGCATGGCCATCGGCGAAGCTATAGTTCGTCCCACCGTTGTGCGCGGCCGGGTTGATGTAGCAAATATGGTGCTTGCCCATCGCGCTGCTGGACTCTGCCGCGGTGATGGCGGCACGGGCTTCGGCGGCGGTCAGAGCGATGACCGGTGCCCCTGCATAGGCCTCTCCGTCGAACACCGCTCCGCCCATGCTGACGCCGTTGGTCGGGCGGTGCGACTTGATCGCGTCGCCGCCGGTCGGTGAAGTGTCCAGCAGGCACTGGATATAGTCGGTGTACTCGGCCAGCATGATTGTCTCGGCGGGGTAGTCACACATCGACAGGTTGACGCACTGCTGAGGCACCGTGGCGTACTTCTTCCGGGGGATGACCAACTCATTGGCCACGTAGCTCAGGCGCGGAGCCTGGACGTCGTTGCTGTTGTTGAGCGGCGTCTGGCCGGGGGGAGGCTCAACCGGCGGGGTGGAGAAACAGGTTGGCGCCCAGCCCTTCACCTTGTGCTGCGGGCAGATGAAGATGCCCCAGTTCTTCACGTAAGGAGCGATCAGGCCGCTCCACTGGACGTAACCGTTGCTGCTGTTGGCGCCGTTGACGTAGTAGTAGGACATCGGGAGCGTTTCGTCGTAATCCTGCGCGTACATCATCATGCCAAGGCCCAACTGCTTCATATTGCTCAGACAACTAGCTTGCCGTGCCTTCGCGCGCGCCTGTGCGAAGACCGGAAAGAGGATCGCTGCCAGGATCGCGATGATTGCGATCACAACCAGCAGTTCGATGAGCGTGAAGCCTCGCTTCATGGGGGGACCCCTCCTTCGAATTGTCGGAGGCTCTC
>JAGPGE010000726.1 GCA_018056145.1 Armatimonadota bacterium | reverse complement strand
CCACTGAGCCGGAGCACCGGACCTCGGTGCGGGAGGTCTTCCGACGCCTGCTGGAGACCGGGGACATCTACAAGTCAGAGTACGAAGGCTGGTACTGCGTCCCCTGCGAGACCTACTTCCCCGAAGCCGAACTGGTTGAGGGCAACTGTCCCGACTGCGGCCGCGCGGTGGAACGCCTGGCCCAGGACGCCTACTTCTTCCGCACCTCCAAGTACGCCGATGCCTTGACCGACTACATCACCACCCATGAGCGGTTCATCCTGCCCGAGAGCCGGCGCAATGAGGTGCTCGGGTTCATCCGCGGCGGGCTGATGGACACCTGCGTGAGCAGGCGGGGTACCGACTTCGGCATTCCCGTCCCGGGCGATGAGGAGCATGTTGTCTACGTCTGGTTTGACGCCCTCATCAACTACCTGACGGTTGCAGGCTACCCGGACCTGGACGAGACCCTCTGGCCGCCCGACGTGCAGCTCATGGGCAAGGATATCCTGCCCCGCTTTCATGCATCCATCTGGCCCGCTATGCTCATGGCCCTGGGCCTGCCCCTGCCCAAGATGCTCTTCGCCCACGGCTGGTGGGTCTCCGACGACGGGGACAAGATCAGCAAGTCCAGGGGGAACGTGGTGGATCTGGAGGAGGTCGCCGCGCAACTCGCGGAAATTTCCGGCTGCGCACCCTCTGTCGCCGTGGATGCCGCCCGGTACTTCGTCCTGCGCGAGGTTCAGTTCGGCCTGGACGGCAGCTTCTCCATGCGCTCGCTGCTCAACCGGTTCAACGGCGATCTGGCCAATGACCTGGGCAACATCCTGAACCGGTCACTTCCCCTGCTCGAACGATATTGTGAAGGCATCGTGCCAAATCGTGGCGAAAGTGCACGTGCGTTTGCCGAATTGCTGGGGCAAGTCGTTCCCGCGGTCGATGAAGCCATGGCGATGGTGGACTTCCGCGGCGCTCTGGAGTCAATCTGGAGCCTGCTCGCGGCGGGCAATAAGTTCATCGACGAGCGCCAGCCCTGGACCCTCCACAAGGAGGGCAAGACCGACGAGCTGCATGCGGTCCTGTACGACGTGCTGGACCTGATCCGGGTCATCGCCACACTGGTGCGGCCGTTCATGCCGGAAGCGGCGAAGGAGATCTGGCGCCAATTGGGCCTGGAAGACCGGCCTGATTTGCTGAGCGTCAACGCGTGCACCGCCGGGCGTCTTCCAGCGGGGACGCGCATCCAGAAAGCCGAGCCAATTTTCCCGCGGGTGGACATCCAGAAGGTGGAGGCGGCCGCTCAGGAAAAGGCGGTTCCAACTGCGAAGAGCCCGAAGGAGTCGAAAACCGTGAACACCATCAGCTACGAGCAGTTCTCCCAGCTTGAGCTAAAGGTCGGCAAGGTGCTGGATGTTGAGCCTGTGCCGGATGCCGACAAGCTGTTCAAGCTCACCGTGGATGTTGGCGAAGCGGAGCCGCGCACCTTGGTGGCCGGTCTTGCCAAGGCCTTCAGCGCCCGGGAACTGCTGGATGCCAACGTTGTGGTTGTGGCGAATCTGGAACCCGCGACGATCCGCGGGATTGAGTCAAACGGCATGGTCCTTGCCGCCGGCGACAAGGAGCCGCTGGCGCTGGTCACCCTGGACCGCGACTGCGCGCCCGGGACGAAAGTGCGTTGAGAAGCTCTCGGATGGGGGAGGTGAACGGATGAAGAAGCTGAACAGGGCGGGGCAGATCGCCTCGATCGTCTTTCTAGTCATCACTGTTGCGGCTGTGACCATTCTCGTCTGGGTCACCGGCACCCGCGGCATTGCCGTGCACCTCTACTACATCCCCATCATCTACGCCGGGTTCGCCTTCGGCGACTATGGCGCCATCATCGTCTCGCTCCTTTCCGCCGCCCTGTGTGGCCCATGGATGCCCGCGGAGATCACCGCCGAGGGGCGCCTGGCCCAGGGACTGTCCGACATCATCGTCCGGACGCTCATCTTCTACGTCATCGGCATCGCCGCGTCCCGTGCCAGCCAGGAGCTTAAGCGCCGCATTCTCGAAGCGCGAAACCTGTACGAGGTGGCGCGGAAAGTCACCTCCTCCCTCCGCCTGCCCGAGGTGCTGGAACTCATCACCCACCATGCCGTCGCGGTCATGGACGCGCGAGCTTCGGTCATACGGCTGCTCAACGCCGAGACCTGCGAACTGGAACTCGCTGCCCAGCACGGCCTGAGCGAAGAGTACGCCAGCAAAGGTCCCGTCTCCGTGTCAGGCAGCGAAATGGACCGGATCGTGCTCGAGGGCGAGGTTCTGCAGATCAGCGATGTGAGCAAGGACCCCCGGTTCCAGTATCCCGAGGAAGCCGCGCGCGAGGGCATCCACGCGGTGCTCAGCGTGCCCCTGACCAGCCACGGCACCCCTCTGGGCGTGATCCGCATCTACTCGGAACGCAAACGCATTTTCCTGCCGCGAGAGATCGACCTTCTGCAGGCCTTCGCCGATCAGGCAGCGGTCGCCATCGAGAACGCGGAGCTCTATGAGGGCCTCCGAGAGAGCTACTACGAGACGGTGCGCGCCCTGACCATCGCCATCGAGGCCAAGGACTCCGCCACCTACAGCCATTCAGAGCGCGTGACCGATCTTGCGCTGAAACTCGCCGCACGGATCGGGGTCAAGCCCGACGAACTGGAGATGCTCAGGTTCGGCGCCACCCTGCACGACATTGGGAAGATCGGTGTTGCCGAGGGCTTCCTGGACTCCCGCGAAGGGCCCGAGGAGACCCAGGTCTTCTACCGCATGCATCCGCTCATCGGGCGCAGTATCCTGCAGCCTATCTCCTTCCTTGCCCCGGCCGTTCCCATTGTGGTGTCGCACCACGAAAGATGGGACGGCACCGGGTTCCCCGAGGGACGCAAGGGCGAGGAGATCCCGGTGCTGGCCCGGGTTCTCGCGATAGTGGATCGATACGAGCGGTTGATCAACCCCGAGGGCGGCGACGGGGGTATGAGCTCCGCCGAGGCGCTGAACACCGTGGTATCCGAAGCGGGCACGCGCTTCGATCCCAGGATCGTTCTGGCCTTTCGTGAACTCGCCCGCAGCGGCCTGGCGGATCTGCCGGCGTAGCTCCGCCGCCCCGCGCGATGACAGACAAACGCCTCTTGAGATTAGGCTCAAGGAAACGCGCCCGTCTTCCCAGGTGTTCTTCCTCCTGTGTACGCCCGCGATCTGACCTCCTGGCCGGGAGATGCTCGATCCCAT
>JAGPGE010000053.1 GCA_018056145.1 Armatimonadota bacterium | reverse complement strand
GATTGCGACGATGATCTCGTCGGGTCTCTCAGAGCCGTTCTTCTTCGCATATACGTTGTGGGCGATGTACCAGGGGTCCTCCGGTGCAGGCGGCGAGTACCGGTGGTGAATGTTCTTGCTCTCATCGCAGCGGTACGCCTGAACCCGGGTCTCATCGCGCTCCGTCTGCCAGCCCCACTCCCGGAGCTTGCCCTCGATGAAGTCGTCTGCCTCGTGCAATGTGCACTTATCATGCCCGGGCAAGGTGTAGTTGAGCTTGCGGTAAGGCAGAGGATCTTCGCACAGGGCGTACACCCACTGCCGCATGTTCTCCTCGGATACGGTGTCGATGATGCTCGCAATCGGGTCAGCCAACGGTGGTCACTCCCTGGGATGGTCGGTCAGGGTCTATATCCGCGACAGCAGGGCGTTCAGCCGCGCCTGCCAGACGGCTTCGCTCAGCTGGGACGCCAGGTGGTTGAGCTGGTAGTCCATGCGCGTCCATTCAGCGGCGTCCAGCTTACTCTTGCCAGCGAGGGCGTCCCGCACTGGAACGGTCTGGGCCCGGTATTCGGCGGCAAGACGGCGCAGTTCGGCCTGGGACGTTTCGTCATCTTCCGACACCGCCTGCGCGTCCAGCGCCGCCAGAAGGCCGTCCAGGTTCCACAGTGCGTTTACTACTAGCGCCCGGTAAGTGGTATGCGCAAATCCCTGGCGAGTGTAGATGACGATCTGCCCTGTTCGGCCACCCTTGCGGAACTCGTCGCCCAGCCTGCCCAGCATCGCGGCTGATGGTGACAGGACCAGGTGGGCGAAGCGCTCGGGGTCGTGGAAATTGGCCTTGGTCTGCGCCCAGTTCGACCAGTGCCGCTGCGGCCCGATCAGCCGGTCGCGGCAGACGTTGAACCCGATGACCGTGCCGGGCTCGGGCTTGGCGCCCAGGTCGGCCCACGGGATGGCCAGCTCGATGGTCCAGTGATCGGCCTGCAGGTCCGTGGCGGCCTCGACCTTCGCGTTCCAGGACGGCTCGGTGAGGTGAGAATCGTAGACACTACCGGCCGCGTTCACCGCGAACTGGAAGTAGTCCCCGTGGCTGTGCTTCGGGTCCACGAAGAACTCCACCGCTTCCGTGGAGAATACCGCGTGGGCATCCCGCGCTTGGGCCACCGGAGTGAGCTTGTCCATGAGCGGCTCATCGCAGCGGATCCCGAAGATCAGATGCGTTGGGCTGTAGATCACCCGCAGGAAGGTCTGGGGCTGCACAAACTCCGGGCGGTCGTAGTAAGTGAACCCGGCGGCCAGCGGGGCATAGTCCCAGGACCGCTCCGTCATCTTCCCATCGACGATGATCGTGTCATACGTGCGCGCGCCGGGGTATACCTTGATGTCGTAGTCATCCTCAGCGTGGCACACAATGCCCGGAATCAGGCATCCCAGCGCAGACAGCCAGATCAACCGTCGCATGGGCAATCACTCCTGTGTCCGGCTTGCGTTCTCAGCGCACCGCCAGTTCCGCCGTCACGGGCTCATTGGTGAACAGGTCCGTCGCCTCGACCTGCCAGCGCCCGGTGGGGTCATTGAACGCCACCGGGATCGGGAACTCCGCGGCTTCCTCACCGACGATCACGATCTGGTCCAGCCAGTCCAGGTGCTCGCGGCCGTTCGTCACGCGAATTCGAAAGGCATGCAGGCCCTCGGCGCCCGGAACCGAGACGCGCACCGTTGCCACCGTCCCCCTGGCAGTCTCGGGGGGATCCACGGTCAGCTTCGCCTGCGGGACGGCCTTCGTCGCGAACACCAGGAACGTGGCGCGGTTGGGGATGATCCTCACCGGGAAGCGGTCCACCTGTCCCAGAGACTTGCGGTTGCGCAGGTCATACACGAACCGCGGTTGGGGCAGGAACATGGTGGCGTTGGTCTCCAGGCCGCCGGTGCGGAACAGCGCCACGATCTCCATGCTCCCGTTTGCCCAGCGGACGGTCTCGACATTTCGTTCGCGCAGGCCGTTCTCGCCAACGAGACGGTAACGCGGGAAGATTCCCGCCTTGCCCAACAGGTCGCGGGTCCCCTCGGCGATCTCCTCGGGAGTATCGGCCACGTCCAGTCGCGGGTAGCTGCTCATGTCGAAGTTGGTCATGTACGCCGAGCCTGCTCCCACCTTGTTCGCGATGAACAGCGGCGCGCCGCCTGCCGTTATCTGTGCCACGCCTGTGGTTACTCGCACGCCAGTATCGGCCTTGACCGCGCCGATGCCCTCTATCTCCACCTTGGTGGCCGAAGGCTTCGCGGTGCGCTCAATGCCAAACAGATCGTCGAGAACGCCGGCATTGCGGGGCTTGCAATGACCGTCGTAGATGCCCGGTCGCACGTCCGCCATCACCGTGCCGCCGGCGGATGCGAAGTTGCGGATCACTTCGGCTTCGGCGTCGCCAATCGCTTCGGCGCGGGGCAGGATCAGCGCCTTGTACCTGTTCGCGTCGAACTCGCCCAGGCGCAGCATGCGGTCGCTCACATAGCGGAACTGCATGCCCAGTTCCCGCACCATGGTATGCACCGCGCTGTGGGACCCCACATATCCGCCGTAGCTCGCGCCCTCATCCAGGTTGTGGGCGTACACTGACGGGTGGGAGTACAGAACAGCAATGCCATCATCCAGCATCTCAGACCGAAGCAGCAGGTCGCCCAGTCCATCGCGCACGATCTGGGTGTCCTCGAGGATCTCCGCCACTGCGGGGAAGGGCCGCAGATCAGGCGCAAGCCATCCGTGGAACCGGCCGATGCAGTCCCACCGCCACCACCAGACTGAGTCGCAGCCGCGGGTCACCATGCGCCAGTACTTCTGGAGCAGTGAGTCCGCGTCCTTCGTGTAGCCCATCCAGTTGGAGCGCGGGAAGCTGCGCGGCGCCAGGGAGCGCACCACTTCATCGGCCATCCCCGGGTATGGCGACCAGAAATCATTGGAGCGGATGATTAGGTCCAGATCGTCGCCGTGTTCCAGCACCCCGGCGCCCTCAAATCCAGTCATCGCTTCGGGGTCAATGCCCCGGTACGCTTCCTTGTAGGCGCCGCAGAACCGCACGAAATTCCAGGACTTGTACGCCTGGCGGTCGAACCACCGCGGGTAGTTCTTCTCGCGCAGGGACACCGCCTCATCGCTGTCCGTGGGGTCAGCGAGACCGACTTCGCTCCAGGCGCGGAAGTCCGTTCCCCAGGAGGCGTTGAGTGCTTCGAGGGTGCCGTACTGCTCCTGGAGGAACACGCGGTATGCTTCAGCGCAATGCGGCGACAGGCAGGCGCCTTTGGTGTCCACTTCGTCTCCAAGGGAGTAAACGAAAACCCCGTGTTCCCGCGCGCCAAGGTAGTCCTGGGCCTTCTGCTGCACATGTGCCCGCACCGCCTCCGCATCGTTCCAGCAGAATGGTTTCATGATCCCATTCGCATCCCGCTGTGCCATGATGCGGGTGGTATACGGGACCCAGGCCACGTCAAAGGCGGACAGGTACGGTGGCGGGACGCCGCCGGATAGTTGCAGCGTGACTGAGTGTTTCACGAGGCTCTCTTCCGCATAGGGGGCCAACGTGCCTCGGGGTACGTCCCACATGAGGAAGTTGAACTGGCCGCGATTCCGCTTGCAGACCCGGAAGAACTGCCAGGAACGCGAGACCTCATCCATCTTTGTGATGAGCCGCGCCCGAACCGTCACGAGCATGGGGAACCAGGGCTCGATCTGAAAGTCGAACTGCACGGGGTCGTTGCTAGCGGCCAGCGAGCGCCGGGCCAGCACCCGACCGCGCCGATCCATAAGCTCGATCTGGAGTGTCTCGTCGGGCAGGGGCTCCCCCTCGAGGGACACCGTCCCCGCGATGCTGTCGCCGGGCTCGCCCCAGGTCTCGTGAAGCTTGAGTTCGCTGACCTTGCGGCTGGAAGTGACAGTGAAGGGAACGGAGGCCCAACTCTCGATGCCTTTGTCGCTGCGCAGCCAGACGTCGAAGTGGTAGTCGCCCGCGGGCAGTGCAGGCACCCGTTCGGAAACCGCCCCTGGGGAGGACACCTCCTCGATCATTGCGACCCGGGCAATGGGAACAGGTTCGCCCGTGTGGCTGGTGTAGCGCTTCCGCACCCAGGCCTTGCCCTGCAGCAGCGTACCCGTGATCTGCCCGGTGATCTGCGCACCCTCGTCACGGGCGAAGGTGCTCTTGTCGATGCTCAGCGCGATTTGTGCTTTGGGCTCCTTGCCCGCGGCCCAGAGGATCGCGTTGCCCAGGCGCTGCGCCCAGTAATCGTAGACTGTCTCCCAACCCGGCGCGTACTGGATGGACGGCTGCTTTGGCAGGCGGATTCCGCGCCCGTTGCCCACCGTGAACGCCTCGCCAACGGGTCCTTGCGCGAGGAAGGGGGGCAGCTCTGTGAGCCTGTTCTTGTCCTTGAGGACCCGCGCATCATTGGCGCCAACGAAGACAATGCCCGCACCGTCGGTAACGGGCCTGAGCACCTTGTACTGCTGCTCGGGGGACATTTTGGTGAGGTCCAGCCCCAGGAAAACGTAGGCATCCCACTGCTTCTCCAGCAGGTTGAGCATCCGGCGCTCACCGGTTGCCCCGCCGTGCCAGTGGGTCTCGACGCTGTCCACGATCTGCGCCCAGAAGACCGCTTCCGCCTCGATCTCGAACCGCTGCATGACCTCCACGCATTCGCGCGGGTTGGTCCCGCGTCCGTCGACGAAGAACAGCACGCGGGTCTTCCCGTGGGCATACGGCTGAGCCCAGTCGGTGTGCGGCGTGGGGAAGTCCATGGTCAGGGCGTGGTCCACTTCCAGTTCCGCCATGTCCTGCGCCGCAAGAGGCAGGGCAAGGCCCAGCGCGATCAGTGCAATGGTTGTGGAGACGACCGGCGCTCTACGCGTCATCTGCGATCACTCCCTGTGCAGTTGGCGGTCAGGCAAGTCAGCGCACCTGCGGTCTTCCATCACAGTCCGGCAAGCAGCTCGGCCAGCTTCACTTCCCACGCGAACTGCTGGTAGCTGTCGACGGACGCCAGGTAGCTCTCCTGCGCCCGGACGCCCATGGACCCCGGGTCCCCGGCTGCTCCGGCCGGCTGACTCGCCAGCCATTCGCGGATGGTGTCAAGCTTCCCGCCCAGCGATTTCGCCACTTCGGGCATCGCCACCGCTCGCTCCACTTCCGCCTTCATGCCCGGCAGGTCCAGGTTGCGCAGGGGAGCCGGGGTGAAGTCTGCCGACGCAAGGGCGCCGCGGACGCTCTCGGCCTTCGCACGGAAATCCTCCAGCGCTTGGGCGTTGGAAACATTGGGGAACTCCCAGAATGCGAGTCTGATGTTGCGCGTGCCGGGTGGATAGCTGATCCGCGTGGCAACAGCATACCCACTCGGCGCGAAGTGGGCCTCCTGGGCCTGCTCGGGCAGGAACATCATGGCGCACGGCCCGGCGCCTTCGCCCTTGGCCACGTCGAAGACTTCATCGTAGTACACACTCCACCAGTTCTCGGCAGCCGGGCCGGACTGAGGCTCGTTTTCCTTTACAAGCAAGGCCGGCGTCTGGATCCGCCGGGCACCCTGGCGCCTGTGGTGGGCTGTGAAGAAGCTGGGATAGCAGCGAGCTTCGACGGAGATCGACTTGATCTCGACGACCGGGTCAATGGCAATCTCGCACTTCAGGTGGTCAGCATCGGGTTCGCCCAGGAACCGCACACGGACCTCCGCCGCCGGGTGATGCCAGACGAGGTCCACGATAGCGCGAGGGCCGGCCTCGGAGACGGTCATGGTGCTCAGCGGCACATTGCCCACGTCATCGCCGTTGATCCGCACGAAGAGGAAGCCACTGTGGTACCAGTTGCAGCTCGTAGGGTACGGCATGCCGATGTAGCCTTCCAGCGGGAAGGCCCTGTCGGGGATTGCGGGGTCGTACCCGGCCTTGTAGGCGATGGCGTAGCCGTGCTCGCCCAGGTTGAACCGGGCCTCGCGCTCGTGAAGCACTTGGGTCTCGTGGCCCCTGTAGGTTGTGAGCGGGCGCGTGTTCTCCGGTCCCAGGGAGACGTCGGCAGTCTCCCGGGCCCACACCGGGACGCAGGCCAGCACGCACAGCGCGCAGAACACCCAACCGACGCGTGGCGGCTTCATCATGCGCACCACCTCCGGCATGGCATGGTTTATGATTCCCCTCCGCACAGCCCCGGGTCTGCTCGAGACTAGGGCGCGGGGAACTGGTATACATGCACCCCGAGGCCTTCGAACTCCTCGGTGATCGCTCCGTCGCTCACGGCAACCTGCCGGTCTTCAAAGAGCACTGCCAGCCGGCAGTCGGCAGGAATCGTGCGCGGGCGGAAGGTGACCCGGCATGGCTTGTCGTCTCGGTTCACCGCGATGATCAGCGTGCCGTTCGCAGTGCGCTTCTCGCGGAAATGCACCTCGACGCCCTCTTCCGGAGTCTCGATCCAGGTCTGGTCTGTGCCATCCGCGACCAGGATCGGCTCCAGCGACCTGATGTCGGCCACAACCTGCTTCAGCGCATCCCATGCCCACGGGACCTGCGCGATGGTCATGTAACGAGGGGACCCCTGGCCCCACCACCACCACAGAAGGCCGCTGCTCTCCTTCGCCACCGCCATGAAAGCATTGGCGCGCAGGACGCGGGCATCCGGCTGGAACTTGTCCGGGTCGAATTCCGTGCCGGCGTCCGCCAGGCCCGTCTGTGCGCGGTCATAGCAGTGCAGGATCGCCGCCAGCGGCCAGTCCGGCTTCATCAGCGCCCGGTGCCTTGGGATGCGCGAGGCAACGAAACTGGTTGCGCCATAGACCTGGGTCCAGTGGACGTCGAAGGAGTCCTTGTACTGGCCCACCGGCGCATCTCCCGCACAGGTAACGACCACCGGGTGGAAGGGGTCCAGCGCTTTGATCAGCCGGTAGAAGCGCTCCATCCATTCCGGCGAGACATACTGGTGGAGCAGATCCGGCTCATCGTAAAGGTACCAGCAGAGCAGTCCGGGGTGGCTCATGAGCGCGCCGACGCGCTCGGCCACGAACTCCTCGTTCCCAGCCTGGAGCATCTTGCGGTCAAGCCCCATGAAGGCCTGCATCCCGTGGGCGTGCACGGTGTCCAGGTACTCGATGGCTGATGCGAGGCTCCCGGCCCCGTCCCAACTGTAATTGTGGACGAGATCGAACCCGGCCTCCTCCATGGTCGGTACGTGCTCGGACAGGATGCCGTACATGCCGAAGGGGAACTTTCGCTGCCCATCCACTTCGATGCCTTGGTGCGTGGTCCAGACGGTCCTCGGCATGGCCTCGCACCAGGTCCGGAAGATCGTGCCCGAACCCACATTCCCGGCCGCGTCCGTGGCAGTGACCGTGACCTTGTTGAGACCCCTTGCCCATGTCTGCGCGGGACGCACCTGTACGGTGACCGAGTAATCGCCGCCATCTTTGCGGGTCACTTCGGCCCGCGTGATTCGAGCCGGCTCGCCGTTGACCGTGGCCACAACATCCGCCGTGGCAAGATCATGATCGTCGGCGATGGTCACCTCCGCCGGCAGATCGGTCCGCTCAACGTACCCGTGCTCGCCTGCAACAAGGGGTTCAGTGCAGTCGCGGTCCGCGGGCGCGGTCTGCACGAAGGTGAAGGAGTGGCTGGTGTCGTCCACCTCGGGGATGCGCACGCGCCAGTGCCATGTGCCGGGATCCAACGCTTTTCTCAGCTCGACCGAAGGCCCGTCCGGCGCCGGGACCTCGATGGTCTGGTCTGCGGGGAACGCCGGGTCCCGGGACAGCTGAACCACGCCGCTGCCGAGAAGCTGGGTGCGCCATGAGAAGCGCGGGGTGTTGTCATCCACCGTCGCGCCGGGGAGGGGCTCCATGAGCATGGTGTAGTACTTCACCGTGGAGAGTTTCACATCGTCGAACCATGCGGCGCCGTTCGCCCGCAGGCTCAGGAAGATGATGGCGTAGCCCGCCCCCGCAGGAGCTCTCACGGGACCGGTGGCCACGCGGGTCCAGTCTCTGGTGCCGTAGAGGCCCTTGGCGTACGACCCGGAGGCGAACCACTTCCCATCCTTGTCGGCGAATTCCATGATCACGGTTGCGCCTGTGGTGGCCATGCCGCGCTTGGTGGCCGCCGTTACGTCTTCGGTCTTGACCCACGCCTCAGCTTGGTACAGGTGCCCGGCGCTCACGGGGATCTGCCTAGTCACGTACGGGTTCTCGTCGGTTTCGGTGCCGTCAAGCCTGATTCTGACCGAAGCAGGCCTCGAGTGGAAGGTTGCCGTGTCCACCGCTGCATTCGGGTTGGTGGACCAGCCCGACATCGGTTGATCCGCGTCGAAGCCCGGGTTTTCGAACCCGACTTCACCATACTCAACCATACGCTGCTGCAGGAACTCCGTGCGCCCTGCCACCGTCTCAGCGGGGGCGTCCTCAATGCTGAGTTCGATGCTGCGCTCTACCGTGCGGGGCTCGGTTCCCGGCGAGCCGATGACCTGCACCAGGAACAGCTCGCCACCCGCTGCGCGGCGGTCCTGAAGCTCGAAACCCTCGCACCGCAGAGTCACGGTTCGCTCAGGCTGCTCGAACCTGAACTCCCGAATGCCAGGGATCTTCTCGAAAGGCGTGGGCGCGTTGAGCGGCGCTTCGAAACCCTCGCCATTGAGCCACCCGAAGCACCGGGTCTCGTCGGTGCGCACCGCTTCGGGCAGGATCTGCAGCGAGAACTCGCTTGGCCCCGCGGCGGTGACAGTGGTGGTGAGAGACAGGAGGATCTTCTCGGGGGTCAGCGCCAGAGTCAGCGTGGCCTCCTGGTTGCCCTCGACGGCGCGGGTCCAGGTCGCCGTCTCTCCCTCAACCGTCAACTCCGCCCCGCCCATCGCGAAGCGCGTGCCTTTCCAGTCTGGCAGGTAACCTACAAGCCGCCCATTCCGCGCGACGATCTCATCCTGGTACCGGATCTCATCCGGGCCGGTGCTGCCCAGGGTAGCGCTCCAGGGGCCGGCACTGATGACCTGCTGCGCGGTGCATGCTATTGGCGCCAGCGCAAGCGCTATCAGCGCGAGGGCGCAGGCGAGGTTGGGTCGGTTCATCGCGGTCCTCCTCCAGGGTGACGGGCGCCACACCATGCCCGCACGGTGTGCTCGCCTGCCAGCACTGCTTCGGCGTTGCTGGAAGCAGTGGCGCCCGGGTCTACAGCCCCAGCAGCGCCTCAGCGTTCGTGTGACTGATCTTCTCAAAGGCATCACGAGTGATCTTGCCGTCGGCCACGGCCGCGTTCAGGTAATCCACCTGTTGCACTTCCTGCCCCGCCTGGCAGATGTCAGTGCCGAAAAGGATGCGATCGCTGAACTCCTCCAGGAACCAGTAGCCGAATTCCGGGTCGCGGCTGATTGCGTTGAACCCGCTGCCCGCGGAGATGTCGCACCAAAGGTTGTCATAGCGGCGCAGGAGTTCGATGAGACGTCCGCCTTCGCGCACCGGGCCTTTCGGGTAACCCATCCAGTCGGCCTCGGTGACGCCGCCATCGATGGCGGACCAAAAGGCCATGGAGTGCCCCACGAAGGGCAGTTGCGGAAACATCCCCAGCACCTTCTCGAGTTTCGGCAGACCGAGCTGATCCACGAGGCCATACATGCCCCGGTCATGGCTGGCAACGTGGAAAATCATGGGCAGCCGCGCCTTCTCGATATGCTTCAGCAGGTTGAGCACCCGGTCGTCATCCCACCACAGGTTCGAAGTCATCTCACCGACGCCCTTGCACCCGAGTTCCTTGTAGTGCTCCAGCACCGGCGTAAAATCCACGTCGGGCCGGTTGTAGTGCCAGCGTGGGTCGAGGTTGCAGAATGGGATGATACGGTCGCCGTAGGTCGCCTGAATGTCCAGCACATTCTCGCTGGTCTGTAGGATCATTCCGATCTCGTGATGCACCAGCGGGAGGACCACGCCACGGTCAATACCCAGGTCGTCCCACATGGACAGGAGTTCCTCGGGACTGGTCCAGCGGCTGATCGCGCGCTGCCGGGGGTCGTTGAGCAGGATGGAGTGGGTGTGGATGTCGATGAACATGGGTCAACTCCCTGGATCCGGTTGTTTGAATCGCGGTCTATAGACGGGGACCATTTCCCTTCCTGCTCACGGGTGTCCTTCGCGAAAAGGGGAGTTCTGGTCAGCCGCTCCCCTTTCCGCTACAATCCGCCAAACGCACCGAAGGGAGCTTCCCCAATGGACGAGCTGCGCATCGGCATGGTCGGCGCGGGATTCGCCGCCGATTTCCATACGCTCGCATACCACGAGGCGAAAGGCGTCGATGCCCGCGTCGTCGCCGTCACCTCCCAGCGCGAGGAGAGCCGCAACGCCTTCGCGGAGAAGTTCGGCGTCCCCCATGTCTGCGCGTCTCTCGAGGAGATGCTGGACGCCGTGGATGTGGACCTGATCGACCTGTGCGTGCCCACCAATGTCCACCTTCCCATGGCGCAACTCGCGGCGCAGGCGGGTAAGCATGTGGTGGTCGAAAAGCCCCTCACGGGCTACTGCGGCGAGCCCGGACAGGACCCGGACGAGAACATCGGTGACACGATCCCCCGCGCGCACATGATGGACTACGTGATGGGCGCTTGCGACCAGGTGGAGGCGGTCCTGCGCGAGACCGGCGTGAAGTTCATGTATGCGGAGAACTGGGTCTACGCGCCCGCGGTGCAGAAAGCGCGCAGGCTGATGGAATCCAGCGAAGGAACGGTGCTGCGCATGGTGGCCGAGGAGTCGCACCCCGGGTCCCACGCATCTTACGCGAAGCACTGGCGGCTTGCGGGCGGCGGCTCGCTCCTGCGCACCGGCTCCCATCCGGTCGGCGGGGTCTGCTATATGAAGCAGGCGGAAGGGATCGCGCGCAACGGCGCGCCGATCCGTCCGGCGTACGTCATGGCCGATACGGGCTTCCTAACGCGGATCGAGTCCTTTGTCAATGAGCCGCGCAAATACCTGAAGACGGGGCTGGTGGACTGCGAGGATTGCGGTATTGCCATCATCACTTTCGAGGACGGCTCAATGGCCCAGGTGTGCTCATCCGACGTAGTCCTGGGCGGCATCTACAACCACTTGGACGTGTTCCTGAGTACGGGACGCATCCAATGTCGCATCAATCCGAACGACGCCTGCATGGTATATGGTCCATCAGAAGACTCTTGGGGCGAGGAGTATCTTGCCGAGAAGATCTCCACGCGCGCGGGCTGGAACTTCGCATCGCCGGATGAGCACTGGGCCAGCGGGTACCACCAGGAGATCCAGGATTTCGTGGACTGCATCGTCCACGACCGCGAGCCGCTGTCAGGCTGGATGCTGGCGCGGGATGTGGTGGCGGTGATCTTCGCGGCATATGTCTCGGCATCGGAGGGCCGTCGGGTGGAAGTGCCGAGGTAGGCCGCAGCAGAGCGCGCGCTCAGGAGCTAACCGTGGGGCCCCGTGCCCTGGACGACGGGCACACCCCACGGCTGACTGCGCAGCAGCGGGTGGCTTCGAAACGCCTGCGGGGTCAACGACGGCGCCGTCTTCTACCGCCCCTGTGCCTCCAGCCTCAGCAGGACCCCGTCGCCCGGCTGGAGGATCATCTCCGCCGTGCCCGGTCTGGCAGGTGGCGACATGCACTCCCATCGGACCCTCTCCCGATCGAATTGCATCGCATGGGCCTGGGGGAAACGCAGGATGGCGTAGCTGGGCCGTGTGATACTCCGGTTCACGATCATCGCCAGCGTCCGGCCCTCCGGGTCCTCGAACAGCCCGAGGGTCAGTTCCCGCCCCTGCAATTGCACGGGGCAGTCAGGGCCGATCCCCCGCGCGTTCTTGGGCACCGGGTCCGTGTGAACCACGTCCACGGACTGGAGCCGCACCAGTTCGGGCCCCATGGCCTGCATCTCCCGGTTGAGCTGCGCCACGTCTTTGCCGCCCTTGCGCAGTTGCGGCCGCATCTTGCGTCCGCTCCCATGTTCGAAGATCACGTAGTCGTTGAACCAGAGCACTCCCTTGACCCCGTAAGCGAGACTGGTGTACACACTCTGGCGCAGTTTTGGGCCGTTATCCGGAAGGGTCGTCTGCCCCTTCTCGCCCCACTCCCAGCGCTTGTCTGCATTGCCCTCGATCCAGCAGACCAGCGGGATGCCGGCTTTCAGTGCCGCCGCACGGTGCGCTTCCAGCCGCCAGATGTGGTTCTCGGTGCCCCACCACCACTGATAGTAGTCGTAGCTCAGCACTCTCGGCTGCACCTTGGCGATGTAGTCGTCCAGGTTCATCCAGGCCATCAGGTTCACGTATGCGGGACGTGACGGATCCGTTTCGTGCAGGGCCGCCACCTTCCGCCCGACCTCCTCGAACTGCTCCGCCTTGGGCTCATCGTGTACGAAGTAGCCCCAGATCGCCGGGTCATCGCGCAGCGCGTTGACCTGCTCGGGACTGTAGTTCTTGAGGAGCACCGTCAGTCCATGCCGCTTGCACAGGTCCAGCGTCTCGGGTGTTGCGAAGACCGTGGTGAACCCGGCTCTGCGGAAGGCCGATGCCGCGATGTCATCTCCCGGTTGGCCCCAGACGCCGATGAGGAAGGACTCCATCTCCCACGCTCCACAGGGGGTGCAGGTGAGGATCACAAGTCCAGCCAGTGCGGCTACAGTGCGCAGCATGGTAGCCCCTTCTTTCGCGAGTATCGTTTGCCCGGATGGGGTCACCCTTGCAGCCCCCGCCGCCCGTGTTTATCATAGACCCGCGCCGGCCGCAAGCGTCATGATATCTGGGGAGCGCAACCATGAGTAGCCTGATCGCGCGGAACGAGGCATTCCTGCGGAACATCTACGACAAAGGACCATTCGAAGGCCACGCGTTCTGTCTGCATGCCGCGACCACTCCCATTCACACTCTTGAGCATGGCGACTACACGCTTTCGGACCGTCCCGTGAGCGAGTGGGTCCCGTGGATAGTGGATAACTACCAGCGACAGGTGGACGTGCTGGAAGCGGTCGGCGACGACGCGGTTCCCACCGCGAAGCTCTCGACGGGCACCCACATCTACGCCGCGGCGTTCGGCTGCCCGGTGCATCTTTTCGAGGAGAGCAACCCGGCCGCCCTGCCCCTGGTGCGTACAGCGCAGGAGGCAGACGCACTCCCGGAACCGGATATCTGGAAGCAGCCCGTGCTGTACCGGGTGTTCGAACTGGGCGATCTGGTGAGGAAGGAATTGGGCCCCGACTTCTACTTCGCCCCGTGCGATGTCCAGAGCGGCTTCGATACCGCCTGCCTGGTCTGGAACAAGCAGGATTTCTTCATGGCAATGATGGATGATGAGGATGCCATGGCGGCAGAGCGCCTCATCGACAAGTGCGCGCGGCTCCTGAAGACCTTCCTGCTGGAACTGCGCCGAGAGTTCCCGAACATGAGCCCCTGCCACTGCCCGGCGGCCTGGGCACCCCCGGAGCGAGCTCCGTGGCTGAGCAATGATGAGTGCGGCGCGGTTAACAATGATACCTACCGCCGGTTCATCCAGCCCGAACTGCTGGACCTGGCTGAGACTTTCGGCGGCCTGGGGGTTCACTGCTGCGCTGATGCCGAGCACCAGTTCCCGCTGTTCAACGAGGTGCCCGGGTTCTACGCCTTCAACCGCGTTCCGGCACGCCGGGGCTGGGACCCGATCCTGGAGCACTTCGGAGGGCCGGATGCGCCGGTGCATGTGATCAGCTGGATCACGGATGCCGACATCAGACGGCTCATCGACAACGCGCCCGAGGGCACGCGGTTCATCTTCGTGCGCGATGTGACCGACGTGGACCAGGGCCGCAAGTGGCTGGATGACATGCGCGCGCATTGCCCGAGGACGGACGGCGCGGCTGTGGCGGGGTAGGGCAGACGCACCGCAGACCGGGACGGTCGGCCTGCGCCGTCGTCCACGCATTGGGAAACTGCATGGCGATCGCAGGGGGTCGCCATGGGATCCCTTTGCACCGATTCGACACACGCAAGCCTTTCATTGGAGACCCAACCATGACCGATTTCATCACCGAACCCGAGCGCCAGATTCCGGTCTCGCATGACGTCGATGTGGTGGTCGCAGGCGGCGGAACCGCCGGCATCGCTGCCGCCGTCTGCGCAGCGCGGCTTGGACTCTCCGTGGTCATGGTGGAGAACTCCGCTACACCCGGCGGGATGGTCACCCAGGTCACCACATGGCTCAGCGATTTCGACAATAAGGGCGGCTTCGCGAGGGAGTTCTTGGACGAGATCAACCGCCGGGGCATCTGCCGGTGGCCTTACTACAACCCTTTCGAAGTCGTGCCGTACTTCGACTCGCTGATCGCCGACGCAGGAGTGCGTCCGCTGTACCTGTCCGCCGCGGTCGCGCCGCTGATGGTGGAGGCCGGACGGC
>JAGPGE010000052.1 GCA_018056145.1 Armatimonadota bacterium | reverse complement strand
GCGATGGCCCAGGTCGCGGGATCGCTGGAGGGCTTCACGCTGCGGCACGTGGATGCGGTGCTCGGTCTGGCTACACACGGCCGGACGGGTTCCCGCATTGAGCTTCCCGGCGGCTACCGGGCCGAACGTGGTTACGATCGGCTCCTATTGGTCCGCCAGTGCGCGATGGATGAGGAACCAGGCCCATGGGAAGTCGCGTTACCAATTCCGGGAGCAATTGCACTGCCCTCGGGCGGCAAGGTCTGCGCTGAGAATGCTCCGGTGCCCGGCGATCCACGGACCTGCGGACCTTGCGAGGCGTACCTGGATGCCGCGGCGATCGGCCCGAGACTGTCAGTGCGCAGCCGGCGTCCTGGTGACCGCATCGCGCCGGTCGGGATGACCGGCTCGCGCAAACTGCAGGACGTGATGGTTGACCGGAAGATCCCCCGGCAGGAACGCGACCGGGTCCCGGTTGTTCTAAACAGCAGGGGAGAGATCGTGTGGGTCGGTGGATGCGGCGTTTCCCGGGCCGGGGCAATCCGTCCCGGTTCAGGGGCTGCCGTGCATCTGCAGTGGGTCCACCGGCGCGCGAAGGTGCTTTCCGATAGAGCCTGTGAGGAGGCCGGGGCGACCCGGCATGACGAATGAATAAACAAAACCCCGTGGTGCTCATACTGGTAGCCATGGCCTGCGCTTACGCCATCTGGATGGTGCCCAAGCTGTCAGGCCAGGTCCATGTGAAGAAGTTCGACAATCTCGGCGAGTTCTACGCCGGGCTGAAGGCCGGGCATTTCTCGGAGCTCACCATCGTCGGCGAGCGCCAGGTTCGCGGTAAGTTCGCGACTCAGGCGCAGGGCCAGTACGACGCCAGCTACGACGAATTCGTCGCTGACGTCGTCCTCGACGCCGAGACGATTCGCGAGATCACTGAGATGGCGCCGCAGACCACCAAGGTCTCCATCAGCCACGGCCTGTGGGCGGATCGACTGCTCCAACTGGCAGGCAATGTCATCATTCCGCTGGCAATCCTGATTTTCCTGTGGGTCTTTTTCACCAGGCAGATGCGCATGGGCGGCGGACAGGCTCTGTCCTTCGGCCGCAGCCAGGCCAAGCTTCTGGGCGACAACTTCGAAAAGGTGACTTTCGACGATGTCGCGGGGATGCGCGAGGTCAAAGAAGAGCTGCAGGAGGTCGTCGAGTTCCTCAAGTACCCCGAGAAGTTCCGGGCGCTGGGAGCTAAAATCCCCCGCGGCGTGCTGCTCGTGGGCCCGCCTGGGTGCGGAAAGACACTCCTGGCCCGGGCCGTCGCTGGCGAAGCGAACTGTGCGTTCTTCTACATCAGCGGTTCGGACTTCGTGGAGATGTTCGTGGGTGTCGGCGCCTCGCGCGTGCGCGACCTGTTCGACCAGGCCAAGCAGCACCTGCCGGCGATCATCTTCATCGACGAGCTTGATGCTGTGGGCCGCCTGCGGGGCGCGGGTCTCGGGGGCGGGCACGACGAGCGCGAGCAGACCCTCAATGCGCTGCTGGTGGAGATGGACGGGTTCGACCCCAACGCCGACATCATCATCCTGGCCGCAACCAACCGGCCGGACATTCTCGACCCTGCCCTCCTCCGCCCGGGACGCTTCGACCGCCGTGTGGTTGTGGACAACCCGGACGTGGGCGAGCGCGAGGCGATTCTGAACATCTACGCGAAGGACAAGCCGATCGGCGAGGACGTGGAAATCCGCACCCTCGCCCGCCGCACCCCCGGCTTCTCCGGCGCGGATATTGAGAACCTTGTCAATGAGGCGGCCCTACTGGCGGCACGGCGCGACAAGAAGAGCATCAATATGCCGGAGTTCGATGAGGCCATCGAGCGCGTCATCGCCGGCCCGGAACGGCGCAGCCGGGTGATCCGCGAGAACGAGCGCCGTATCCTGGCCTATCATGAGGCCGGTCACGCGCTGGTCGGGTGCATGCTTCCGGATTTCGACCGCACCTACAAGGTGACGATTCTTCCCCGCGGCATGGCGCTCGGGTACACCATCAGTCTGCCCGAGGATGACCGCTACCTGGTCACCCGGCACGAGCTCATATCTCGGGCGACCCAGGCTCTCGGCGGTCGCGCGGCGGAGGCCCTGGTGTTCGACGACATCACCACCGGCGCGGCCAACGACATTGAGAAGGTCACCGAAATGGCCCGCCAGATGGTCACCGAATTCGGTATGAGCGAGGTATTGGGCCCCCTCGCTTACGGCAAGCGCCATGGCCCTATCTTCCTGGCGCGTGACCTCGCGGAAGAACGCAATTACAGCGAGGACGTTGCGCAGCAAATTGACCTTGAGATCCGCCGCATTGTGGATCAGGCATACGACGCCGCGAAGGCGATTCTCGTGGAGCACCGTGACAAGCTGGACGCGCTGGTTGAGGTGCTGCTTGAGAAAGAATCGCTGGACCAGGAGGAAGTCGAGGCCATCGTCAAGACAGGCCGCCTGCCCGAGCCTGAATCGGCGGAACAGCCGGTGCGCAGGACCGCCGATCAGCCACCGGCCGAACCCGCGGCGCCTCCTGTGGCGCCACCTGGACGGCCCGCGGGAGCGCCCAAGCCGATATCGCCGGAGTGAACGCCCTTCGGGATGACGGAAGGCCCTCGTGCCCCCTCCATCTGGGGCTAGCGGGGGCTTTCCCGCTTGTCATGCCTGCCGCGGAAGGGGTTTCTCTCAGCGCGCCGAAATCCTGCACCGGAACTACCCGACGAGACAGACCGCCTCACTGCCAATGCAGCCTCAACCGAAAGCGGGAAAGGAAACCTTGAGCTCCTTCAGGCACCTTGTTGACGCCGTGGAAGCGCAGATCGCGGGAGGTCACTACGACCGCGCCGCCGGACTGTGCGAGCGGGAATTGGAGGCCAGCCCGGCGTCGGTATCGGTGCTGGAACTGCTGACCAGCGTCTGGGAGCGCGGCGGACGAATGGAGCGCGCACGTGAGGCCGCTGTCCGCTGGGCGACCGCAGCGCCCCTTGATCCCCGAGCCCACTATCGCCTCGCGCTCATCGAGCAGCGGCTGCAGAGCTACGACTGGGCCGTCTATCGGTTCAGGCTCGCCATCGCCCACGCCGGCGCGGACCACGCCCTGCGGGTGGCTGCCCAGGATGCCCTGCACTCGCTGGATGCTTTCCAGTCCCGGCAAGTCCTGGCCATGCGCGACGTTGACCCCACCTTCCGCGCAAGGCTCCTCGCTGACCCCGAGCGCGCCTTGAGCGAACGGGGCTTCGCGCTGTCTGAGGAAGCCCGCCGTGCATTGCTCTCTGGGCTGCGCCGGCTTCCTCGCGGACCCCGGCCACCAAGGCCCTCCTGACCCATGCCTCCGCCCTCCGCGCCGGAACTCGTCTACCTTGGCCTTGGCGGGAACCTAGGGCGCCGCGCCCGCAATCTCTCCCGTGCTCTCCTGCGACTGTCCCTCACTCCGGGCATCCATCTGGCCGGTCTGTCGCGGGTGTACGAGACCGCTGCCTGGGGAGTGGAAGACCAGCCGGATTTCCTCAATATGGTGGTCGCGGCGCGGGTCGAACTCGAGCCCGAAGGCCTTCTGTCACTGCTCAAGGCGGTTGAGGCGGAACTGGGGCGCGTCCCTGGCGAGCGCTGGGGGCCTCGCCCGGTGGACATCGACATCCTGCTGTTCCAGAGCCGCACTGTCAGCACACCGGATCTGAGCATTCCGCACCCATATCTCGCGGAGCGCCAGTTCGTCTTGGTCCCCCTGTGTGACGTGGCGCCGCATCTCCTGCTCCCGGACGGTACACCGGTCGCTTCGCTGGCGGAAGCGTCGGACCCGTCACTTCGTCTGGTTGGCAGCCTCGCAACGGCTCTGCGCAATGAGGTCGCTGGGGCTCCGTGATCCCTCCACCGAACTTCGCTGCTCAAAATCGATCAGTGGCTATCTGAGTGGTCGGACTCGATCTTGTGGGTAATCCCCCGTCATCTGACCGCCAGCCTAAGCATTTCCACGCCTTCCGGTCCTGACTATCGCCCTACGGCCCGCGAAGCGGAACCGGAACCCGTGGATTCCGGCCCGAACCTGCTTCTGAGCCCCCGAGGGGACGACAAAACCATACTCCCTCTGTCGCACCTTGTCCGGGGCTTATGGGGCTCTCTGCCGCCTAATTCCAGGGGCTGCGTCCCGCTTCGCGTGCTGTGATGCCGCGGCAACGGCCTGAGGCATTGCGGCGCGGGGTCGACGAGGGGATCGCGCGCGGTTGGTGTGCACCCAGCCACTTTTCGCGGTCAGCCCCGTACCTGAGGAAAGCCTTGACAATCTCTGGGGCGATGATAATATAAGAATATTCTTATGATAGAAAGCGAAGTGATCAACCTATGAGTACTCGTCTGCTGCTGGCCCTTCCGCTGTTTGTGGCCCTCGCCCTCCCCACGTATGCCATGGACTCCCTGAACATGCCCACTGGCAACGCTATGAAGCCGGGCACTTCCGAACTCAACTTCATCTATGTCACCCAGCCGCTGAAGGTCAACAAGGCGGGCCAGGTGAAGGTCGATGACATGCGGTACGTGAAGCTGTTCACCGGCGTTACCGATCGTCTCCAGGTGGACGTCGACTTCCTGGACATCGCCCATGCCGACAGCTACGGGATCCTGAACGCCTTCTACACTGTGGTCAAGGAGACGCCTGAGCACCCTTCGCTGATCGTTGGCGGGACCAACCTGACTGGATCGGACTGGCTGGGTGGCACCGATTTTGGCGGCAATCCGGACTATGATGACCCGTCCTTCTTCGCACTCGGCGCCTACAATCTGGCGAAGCCCGCCAGGCCCAGCTGGAAGACCCCGCTGGTGCGCCTGCACCTGGGTTGGGGCAACAACTTCCACGATGAAGAGCTATTCGGGATGCTCCAACTCAAGTTCGACCCGCGTTTCACCGCGGTCATCCAGAACTACAAATCGATGCCCACTTACATCGGCACCTACCAGGTGACTGACGACCTGCAGGTGAGCATGGGGACCATGGACAGCAACTTCTTCTGGCGGGTCGGCGGGGTGCTCAAGTGGTAGGGTGCCGGCAGCCCTGTGCCCGGTAACACGCGAGCCGGCCCCATGGAGGGCCGGCTCGCTCACTTGCCGCGGCAGGGAATGATGCTCAGTCAACACCCAGGCGCTTGCGCACCAGGTTCTTCAGCCCGCCCGCTTCCACCAGCGTCTGCGCCATGCCCACCAGCGGCGGGAAGGTGGTCTCGGTGCCCCGCGTGAGATTGCGCACGATGCCCCCGGACAGGTCCACCTCAATCTCGTCGCCGCTCTCGATGCCGAGGCCGGCCACATCGCATTCAACGATGGGCAGGCCAATGTTCAGCGCATTGCGGTAGAAGATGCGGGCGAAGGTCTCGGCGATGACGCAGCTTACCCCGGCGCCTTTGATGGCGATGGGCGCATGCTCACGGGAGCTTCCGCAACCGAAGTTCTTCCCCGCGACGATGATGTCGCCGGGCTTCACCCGCTTGATGAAGTCCTTGTCGATGTCTTCCATGCAATGGGCGGCCAGTTCCTCGGCGGTGTTCATGTTCAGGTAACGGGCCGGGATGATGACGTCGGTATCTACATGGTCGCCGTACTTGTGGGCATTTCCCTTGATGATCATGGACGGGTCTCCAGTATTCAGGTGAACGCGGGTCAGATCTCTTCAGGCCCGCTGATCTTGCCAGTGATTGCGCTGGCGGCGGCGACGTAAGGGCTGGCCAGGTAGACTTCGCTTTCGGTGTGGCCCATGCGGCCAACGAAATTGCGGTTAGTGGTGGCAACGGCACGCTCGCCAGCCGCGAGGATCCCCATGTGGCCGCCGAGGCAAGGGCCGCAGGTCGGGGTGCTGACGAGGCAACCGGCCTCCAGGAAGAGCTCCACGAGACCGGCCCGGGTGGCCTCCAGGTGGATCTCGTGGCTGCCCGGGATGATCAGGCAGCGGATTCCTTCGGCGACCTTGTGCCCACGCAGGATGTCCGCGGCAGCCTCCAGGTCTTCCATGCGGCCGTTGGTGCAAGCGCCGATGACCACCTGATCGATGGCAATGTCGCCGACTTCAGAGATCCCCCGGGTGTTCTCGGGCAGGTGTGGGAAGCTCACCTGCGGCTCGATGTCCGCCGCATTCCAGTCGAAAACCTCGGCGTAGTCCGCGTCGGCGTCGCTGGTGAACACCTGAAACTCCCGCTTTGCCCGGGGGGCCACCCAGTCCATGGTGGTCTGATCCGGAGCGATGAGGCCCGCCTTGCCGCCGGCCTCAATGGCCATATTGCAGATGGTGAAGCGGTCGGCCATGGGCAGGCCTTCAATGACCGGGCCCGCGAACTCCATCGCCCGGTAGCGCGCGCCGTCCACACCGATCTTGCCGATGGTGAACAGGATCAGGTCCTTTCCGGTGACCCACTTCCGGCGCTGGCCGGAGAAGACGAACTTCATGCTTTCGGGCACGCGGAACCAGCTCTCGCCCAGGGCCATGCCCGCCCCGGCGTCGGTGGAGCCGACCCCGGTTGCGAAGGCGCCCAGCGCGCCGTAGGTGCAGGTGTGGGAATCCGCGCCGATCACCACGTCACCCGGCAGAACGATGCCTTTGTCCGGCAGGATGATGTGCTCGATCCCGCCGCCGCAGGCCTCGTAGAAGTGCCGGATGCCCTGCTCACGCGCGAAGTCCCGCATGAGCTTGGTGTTCATCGCGGACTTGATGTCCTTGTTCGGCGTGGAGTGGTCGGCCACGAGCGCGATGCGCTCGGGGTCGAACACTTTCGTCGCACCCATCTCCGCGAAGGCCTCCAGGGCCAGCGGAGCGGTGATGTCATTGGCGAGGACGCAGCTCAGCCTGCAGTTCACGAACTGCCCCGGTTTGACGTGGTCTTCGCCGGCGGCATTGGCAAGCAACTTCTCAGCAATGTTCATGGGGGTTTCCTCACTGCACCCGGATCCCCGGTGCAAGGGTCGCAAAACGCCCCGCGGCACAGGCGCGGGGCGCGTCACACAAGGGTAAGTGTAGAATTGGGTAGGGTTTCTGTCAAGGAAGGGCGCCCATGGAAACGGGAACGCCTGTCCGGCTGTGCTCGAAGCGTTGCCACCGGCCGTAGCCAGGTGCAGGTACTCTGGGAACTTGTTGGAGCGGACTTGCCCGCGACGTCGTTAGCCTGCCGACCAGTGCATGGACAACGGTCGCGGGCAAGCCCGCCCCAACAATGGGCATGGGTGTTGGGCGCCAGTCCCCACTGCGGCCGGGAGTCGCGCAACATCGGGCGCAGCGCGGAACCTCTCCACCCCACAACATCACCCGGATATGATACATTAGTCGGGCCGGCCAATACTGGCGTACGCCGCCACTGCCACGGAGGGTGCCACATGCTGCGCGAGCTTGAGTACAAGGCCGATGTCCGCGAGGCCGCTGAGCGCATGGCCGCATTCTGGGAGAAGCGCGAACTCGACCGCCCGGCCATCTGGATCACCGCCAGTCGCGACGAGCCCCTGCCCGGACCCGAACCGCCGGCGCCTCCCTCGGATCCCGTGGCGATCTGGGCCGACCAGGAGTACCGCCTGGCTGCGGGCGAGCACGGGATGCGGCGCGTCTGGTTCCTTGCCGAGTCATTCCCGGTGATGCAGACCCATCTCGGCCCGGGCTCACTCGCGATCCATCTCGGATCGGAGCCCGTCTTCCAGCCCAGTACCGTCTGGTACGAGCCCTGCTTCGATAGCCTGCCCGGCTCGCCCGACCTGTCGCTGCACCCGGATGAGCACTGGTGGCGCTGGACCCTGGAGTTCACGCGCCGCGCCTGCACCGAGGGCGCCGGCAGGTGGGTCGTAGCTTTCCCGGATCTCATCGAGAACCTGGACATTCTCGCAAGCCTGCGGGGGTCCCTAGAGCTGCTCACCGACCTCGTCGACTGCCCGGAGGATGTCCACCGCTACCAGCGGCAGATTCTCGAACTGTACATGGTCGCCTACGACGAATTGGCGACGCTGCAGAATATCCCGGCCCAGGGCTCGGTGTTCGTGAGCTTCCCCGGCTGGAGTCCCGGTCGCGTCTGCAAGCTGCAGTGCGACATGTCCTGCATGATCTCGCCCGACGCCTTCCGGGAGTTCGTCCAGCCCTACCTGCGCTCCCAGTGCCGGCGCATCGACCACTGCTTCTACCATCTCGACGGGCCGGGAGCGGTCTGCCATCTGCCGGCGCTCCTGGAGATCGACGAGCTTCACGGAATCCAGTGGACCCCCGGTGCGGGGGTGCCGAATGTGGATGATGAGCGCTGGTGGCCGCTATATGATGAGATCCAGGCAGCCGGAAAGAGCACCTTCATCCTGGGTGTTGCACCCGGGAATGTGAAGCGCCTGCTGGACCGCTTCGACCCGCAACTGACCTTCCTGAGCACACACTGCGCGAGCCGTCAGGAAGCGGAGGGCATTCTGTCATCCATCTCCTGACCTGCCGCGACCTGGAGCACCGAACATGAAACCGTTCCTCCAACCTCTGAACATTCCGACAGCGCAGTACGAGACCCTCGCGCGCATGGCTGCCGAGACACTGGCGGGTTGCCGCGCTGTGGCCGATGACGGCACCCCGATCTACCGCCCGGACGCATCCGGCCACTATGACGCCCTGTGGACCCGGGACTTCTGCTACATGCTCGAGGGCGCCGGGAACCTGATCGACCCAGCGGAAGCACTCGCGGGGATCGACTTCATCCTCTCCCGGCAGCGCGAGGACGGCACAATCCCCGACCGCGTTACGGCCTCCGGGGAGCCGATCTACCTGGCCGGACCCGTGGACCGTCCCCTGGGTCGATCCGCTCCCACCGACAACGGACCTTTCATGGTCAAGCTGGTGGCGGCCTATGTGAAACTCACGGGCGACCTGGATGCTTTCCTCGCCCGGCGGAGCAACCTGTACAGCGCGGTGGACAGAGTGCCCCTGTCCACCGACATGCTGGTGTTCATCGACCCCAACCGGCCCCACCCGGATTACGGGTTCACGGACTGCGTCGCCAAGACGGGGAATGTGTGGTTCGGGACCATCCTGTACTGGGAGGCCTGCCAGACCCTTGCGAAGCTCTGTGCGCGGTGCGAATACCACGACGAGGCCCACAGCTGGTATGAGCAGGCGGAGCACACATCACGGCGCATGGGTGATTTCTGGGACGAGCGCATCGGCCTATACCGCGCGGCAAGCGAGGACTGCAACCAGCTCGACCTGTGGGGCAGCGTCTATGCCTGCGTGATTCGCGCGGCGTCGAAGTCTCACACAGCGCGGATCGCTGAGTACCTCGCGGCGCACTGGGATCGCTGCGTGCTCCACGGACAACTGCGGCACCTGCCCGGCAGTGAGCACTGGCGACGGCTGATTGCTGACGTTCCCCGGGGCACGTACCAGAACGGCGGCTTCTGGGCCACACCCACCGGCTGGCTCGCCAAGACCATGCGAGCCCTTGATGAGGCCTGGGGGCGGCGGGTCATCGATGAGGTGACCGCCGACTTCGAAGCCAACGGTGTGTGCGAGTGGATCGGCCCACGGGAGCACTGCCTGCCGGGGTACGGGGCGAGCATCGCGAACGTACTCGGGGCTGTCCAGCCCAGCAAGAAGCTGGACCTTCCGGCTGAAGGGCCGGAAGCTGATACGGAGTCGTCTGACGTCGATGAGGACGGAGAGGACCGCGCCTGAGGACTACCCCAGGCGAGCCAGTGCGCGCTGCAGAGCGGCAATCCGGTCCTTCAACTGCAGGGCGTCGCGCAGCGCGGCGTCATTCGCCACGAGCCGCCAGTCGTCCTGCACCGACACGGGCTCCATGACAAAGCGCAGTCCGGCGGCTTCCGGGGGCTGCGTGGCGACCCATTCGCTGACCCGGATGTCCCGGCATGATATGTCCGAATCGTCGAACTGCACACGGGCGGCGTGTTCGGCGCTCTGAACCTGGGTGAGCGTGGAATACCGCCGCGACATGCGGTCTCCGGCGATCTGCCGCATCCGCTGCCAGTGCCGTATCGCCGCCTCCACATCGTGCTCGCGGTTGCGCAGCATGTAACCAAGACCGATGTTCGCGTGGAGTGTGGGGTTCTGCTCGTTCTTCAAAAGCGCCTGTCGGAAGTACTGCACGGCGGCGTCCATGTACTGGTTGCCCCGGCGCGTAAGGGCTTCCTTACGGCTCTCGGACATGAGCGAGGATGTGCGGGCCGCATTGAGCGACTCCCGCGCTTCCTTGCCCGCGACCAGCGCCGCCAGGTGGTTCATCTCCTCGCTGTCTTCCAGCCGCAGCCCCTTGCGCAGATACTCTAAGGCTTTCTCGTAATCTCCGGTGGCATACAAGACGCGGCCGAGATTGTAGAACGCATCCGCGGGAGCGTCGCGGTCCTCGCAAATTGCCACGAGATGCGGGATCGCCTTCTTCGCCAGGGCGACGCCCTCCGGCTCGAGGATCCGCGTGCCGTCGATGAGCGTCGTCCGCAGCCGGTCGGACGCCCGCCCGTAGGCAGTACCCGCGAGGTATCGAAGCTCCATGTTGTGAGGTGCAATCTGGAGGGCGCGCTCAAACCGTTCAGCGGCCTGTACGTGCTCCTCCCTCAGATAGAGGTAAAGTCCAAGGTTGACGTGGGCTTCGCTGAGGTGAGTGGTGCGGGTCGGGTCGGAGGTCGCCGCCTCCAGACCGGCATAGCTGCGATGCAGTTCTGCGAAGAAATCCCGGCGCTCATTGGGGTTCATGTCCGGCCGGTAACGCTCTGCAGCCAGAGCGAGAACCGCGGTCGCCAGATCCAGCGCCAGATCCGCGTCGCTGCGCCATTGCTTTCTGCCCTCCTCGAGTACACTGGCCGCGTCGTGGACCCGGCCCTCAAGGAGCAGGACGCGCCCGAGGTTGCTGTACGTTCTTGGACCGGCGCCCGTCGCCTGCCGTGCGGACTGGAAGTGGGAGAGCGCCTCGGCGGCGCGGCCAAGGCTCCAGAGAGCCACGGCGAGATTAGTCAGTGCATCGGCGCTGCGATCCCCGGCCTCAACGGCCTCCGCCGCCGCCTCCGCGGCTTCCTTGTACTCTCCACCCGCGAGATACAGAACGCCGAGATTGTACAGGGCGTCGGCACGGTGGTACCTCGCGTTGGACAGGCTTCGTAGTCCACGAACGGCGAGTTCCGTGTGGCCCTCCATCGCGTGGACGTTGAGGGTATTTATCCTGATCCCTATGTTCGCCGGTTCCAGGGCCTGCGCCACGGCCAGCATCTGCTGAGACCACCTGGCCTTGCCGACATTTGCGAAGACCACCGCGAGATTGTTGACGATGCGCGGGTCCTCGGGGCTGAAGCGCGCGGCCCGGATCAGCTGCCCGGCCGCCTCGCGCAAGCGGTCACGCTGGAAGGACAGCAAGCCGAGGTTGGCCCAGGCGTGCCCGTGACGGGGATTGAGCCGGGTTGCCTTGAGGAACCATTCACGCGCCTGGTCAAGGTCGCCCAGTTTCATGAGCAGGCAGCCCATGTTGTTCATCGCCAGGGCCTGGTCGGGGGCGCCGGTGGACAGGTCCACGGTTCGCAGTGGGCTAGGGTCCTGCACAAGCGGCGCGACGAGTGCAATGTTCAGGCTGGTCTCAGGCAGCGGGTTTGTCATCTGCGCCCGCGCAAGCAAGCGCGCAGCCTCATCACAGTGACCCTCCGCCGCCATGACCGCTCCCAGATTGTTGAGCAGGGCCGGGTCTCCAGGCGCCGCCTCGAGAGCCTCCGCAAGGTCCCGCCGAGCCGCTTCTTCCGCACCGAGAAGGTGCGCGGTGACGGCGAGATCGTTAAGCAGTTCCGGACCGGGCTGCCCCGTTTCGCTCTGGGCGCGCAGCCGATGGTTCACTGCGTCGAGCCGCCGCCGCAGATTCGCGCGGGCGTACAGGATGCGCAGGCGGAGGATGACCTTGCGCAGCAGGTGGAGTGTCTGTGCCGGAATGACGAAGGCGAGGAACGCAGCACTGGCCCCGCCGGCGGCGGTGACGACAACCAACGCAAAGGTAACGGGCTGAAACAGGCGCGTGGCAGCGTAGCCCGCGCCAACCGCGGCGAAGAACATGAGTCCGAAGAGGAGGATCGGGCTGCGATCTACCGGCAGATCAACCTTCTGACCCGGCTTTGCGGCGGGCCCAAGAGGCGGCGCTACCGTACTGCGTATGAGCCTCACGCTGCGTCCTCCGGCCGGTCGGGCAGATTGGGCGCCAGAACCAGCGCCTGGTTTCTGGTCCCCCCCCGGCGTCGCAGGACGGCGGCTGACCCCGCCCGGCGAGGCAAGTCTCTATATCAGCGACGCGATCCCCGGGACGCGCGTGTCGCCAACGTCCGATCATACAGTCCCTGGACGGTCTCCGCGACGCGATGCGTGTCGAAGGATCGCCTGGCCCGCTCGAGTCCGGCCTGCCCCATGCGTTCGGCCAACTCCGGGTCGCCAAGCAACTGGCAGATCGCCCGTGCGAGTTGCGTTCCCGACCGCGGCTCGACCAGCAACCCCGTCTCGCCCTCATCCACAATCTCGGGCACGCCGCCGGAGCGTGTTGCCACCACCGGCTTGCCCGCAGCCATCGCCTCGATGATCGCCCGGCCGAAGGGCTCGTTCTCAGAAGGCAGGGCGAACACGTCCGTCAGCGAGAGAATTCGTGGAACGTCGTCGCGGAAACCCAGCCAACGCACGGCCTGCGCTACGCCCAGTTCCCGCGCATAGCCCTGAAGTTCGCCGAGATAGTCGGGCTCCCAGAAGGCCACCTCGCCCACCACAATCAACACCGCTTCCGGGTATTCGGGCAAGATCAGCTTCATCGCCTCAAGCAGGACCCGATGTCCCTTCCAGGGGGTCAACCGCCCCACAACGGTAATGACCCTTGCTCCGGAGGCTATGTCCAACTCGTCGCGCAGTGACCCGTCGGCCGGTCCGGGTGCGAACCGGTCCAACGGGATCCCGTTGTAGATCACTTCAATATCAAGGTTGCAGCCGTCGAACTGATCGCGCACAGCGTCTGAGATCGCGATGACTTTGGGCCTGGACAAGCGCCCCGCCCGTATGAGCCAGGTGAGGGCGCCGCCGGGTTCCAGGATGTCGCGCACGTGCCACACCAGCGGAATGCCAAGCAGTCTCGCCGCCGCTGAGCCGATCATGTGCGCCTTGAGAGTGTTCGTGTGAATCAGGTCCGGCCGCAACCGGCGCAGGGCGCCGATGAGATTGCGCACCGGCCCCAGGGCCTTTGAGATCACCCCGGCAGAGCGGGTCCACGAACGTGCCAGCCGGTCCCGACGCCACCCCAGCACCGCGGATGGCTCAAACACGCGCACCTTCTCTACGCCGTCCAGGTCCGCCCGCTCCAGCCAGTCCGCTTCCTTCGCGCAGAGCAAGACGGGCTCGTAACGCGCCCGATCCAGATTGCCTAGTAGCTCGATCAGGCTCTTCTGCGCGCCCCCGAGCTGCTCGGCGTGGTCCACGAAAGCGATGCGTTTGGCTGGCATCCAGTGCAGTCATCCTGTTCGGGCCCGCGACGGTTCAGTCCGGCGGAGGCACCAGGCGGCGCGCCACGGCCATCGCCGCGGCATGTGCCTTGTCCTTGGCGCCGAGCTTGGTCAGGATGCTGCCCGCCAACTGCTTCACCTGACTCACGCTGACCAGCAGTTCCCCGGCGATCTCGCTGTACGTCATCCCCTGTACCACGCGCCTGAGCACGTCCATTTCGCGGGGCGTGAGGCTGTACGTCTCCGGCGTTACCACAGGCTGTTCGTCTGGGCCTTCCAGAGGCACCCGGGCGATCTCCAGCATTGCGCGGCCCATCATCTGCGGCGACAGATAGCCTTTACCCTCGGACGCGAGCCGGATCGCGGTCACCAGATCCTCGACCTCAGCGTCCTTGAGCACGTAGCCCTTGGCCCCCGCGCGCGCCACCCGGATCAGAACCTCCCTCTCGTCATGCATGGTGAGCATGAGAACGGGTATGCCGGGGTACCGCTCCAGAACCCAGCGTGTCGCTGACACCCCATTGGGTTCGTCGTCGCCAAGGTGGTAATCCATCAGGATCACCTGAAGCTCATCGGCGACCTGGGGCAGCAACTGCCGCATGTCCTCGTAACTCGCAACCTCGCCCAGGACATGCACCCGCGGGTCCTGCTCAAGCAGGGAGCACAGGCTCTTGCGGAATAGCGTGTGATCATCAACTACCAGCACATTGATCGGGTCCATCGATCTTCCCCATTCATAGCCTTCGCCTCACGATGGCTTGCAGGCTACCCCCATAGCTTTGTTCCCGAGCCCGTCATCTCGCGCTCACCTAAGTGGACGTGCGAGGCCCGCCGAAAGGCGCCGGACGAAACGGCCCCCCAGTAAGCAACCCTCAGGGTGTTCTTTTGGACAGTATACCTTCCTTCTCCTGCTGGTACACCCCTCTTTTTTTTCGCAAGTATGAATGAACGGGTGACCA
>JAGPGE010000724.1 GCA_018056145.1 Armatimonadota bacterium | reverse complement strand
CGAAGTCCACCTCGGCGGACAGGGCACCGACACAGACGACAACTGCCATCGCGACCGCGAGTGATCGGGTCATCTACTCCCCCTCCTGTTGGTTCTGCTGTTCAGAGATCGCCTTCGCGACGTCGAACGCCGTTTTGCCTGTCTCAGGGAACACGTAGGGCTCCACCGGATCGTCCTCGAGTGGCGTGATGCGCTTCACGTCAGAGCCGTCCAGGTTGCAGGTGTAGATGTACCAGCCGGTACCACGCTCAGGATCGCCCGAGTCGCGATACCCGCTGAAGGCAAGCATCTGACCGTCAGGGCTCACGGCCGGGTCGCGCAGCTTCAGCGCCGGGCGGTCGTCGGGCAGTTCAGGATCATGCAGAGGTGGAAGGTCGAGTGGTTCCTTCGTCTTTGCCTCAGGATCAACGATGTCGAGCCCGTCGGCATGCCAGACCAGGAGCCGCCCGTCGGGGAACAGACTCATGCGCCGAATGGTGCCGAAGCCGTCCACCAGCTTCTCTGGCGGCGTCCTCTCCTGGCCGGAGTTGGTTGCTGATGTCCGCCAGATCGCTGCTTCGGTGTGTCCTCTGGGTGGCGTCCCGGCGAAGTACACAACTTGGCCGTCGTAGGAGAGCAGAGGCGAGTAGTCGGGTCCGTCCCGTCGCACGATCCGCGTCTGATTGTGCATCTTCAGGTCTGAGACCGAGAAGTCCGCATGGAACACGTCCAGGTCCCCGTGGCGTCTATGTGCCTCGAAGCATATGGTCCGGCCGCCAGGACCGAATGACGCGGGACCGACCGGACGGTCGCGTGGATCAATGCGCCGCCAGAGGCCCGTCCGCAAGTCGAGGGCGTACGTGCCCCGGCGGTTCGCGAACGCCAGCAGAGTGTCGGTGCTGGCGGAACCCGACACCCATGTCACCGGAACGTCCCATGCCATGTCCACCATAGCCAGCATACCGGTCGCCAGATCGACGACAGCCACCCCCAGAGCCCGCTCTCGCCAAGCCGGCCTGCCGTGCCGAGGGCGGCACGTGAGAAACGCCAGCCTGTCAGCGCCCAGCCAGGACGGTGCCGCGTCCTCCGCAGACCGCGTGGGCACGGTGAACTCCCTCTCGGAGTTCACTATCGCGCCAAGCCACTGTCTGATCTGCCGCTCGGACATCTCTGACACGTCTATGCGCTGCGGTTCGCCACTGATGGCGTCCAGCCACACTGTTGCCGCTCTGCCGGTGGGAGTCGCCTTCTTCTCCGGCGGGGCGTCCCAGAATACCGCTGCCCAGATGAGTGCCTTCTGCCTCTGCATCCCCTCCAGTGCGCAGTCTGCCGTCAGCAGTTCAGCCTCTTCCCACTCTGTGCCCTTCCTCGCGACGAGAACGGCACGTGCCTTCTGCTGAGCGACCTCTCTCGTCATGATCTGGTCCAGCCTGGCAAGAACGGCGGGATCCGGGCGACGGTAGCCGACCATGTCGACACGTCCGTCGCTCACGTTCACGCCGACTGTGAGCCCCTCGCCCACAGACACTCCTTCTCGTTGAGCATCGAGGCTGAAATGTACGCTGCCATCCTTGAGTTCCGTGCTCTCGATCAGCCGCACTTTCACTTGTTTGGGTGCATCCCAGAGGTCTGGGTACCGGTCGCGGGCGAAACTGACGGCTGTGGTCTGGAGTTCCGTCAGAGAAAGGACTGCCACGCCGTAGGTCTGTGGGGTGGGCACAAGGCCCAACAACTCGAGTCTGCCCGAGATGGTGTCGTACGATAGCGCTCCCCCTGAGTAGTTCCCTCCGCATCCGAATCGAACCGAGCGGACCCCGTCGTCTCCCGTCCTATCGCTCAGGATGCGTGTGTCGTCCAGAGGGATGCTGGGGAACGCGGGGTCCGCCAGGAGACGCCTAACCGCCGCGTCTGCTGGCGCCGGCGGCGCGGACGAGCCGTCTGCCTGCGGGGCAACCTGCGGTTCTTCCTGGGCTGTGACCAGCTGCCACGCTGCCAAGCACGCCAGACACGCCACGAGCAGGGCCAATGCGCATCGGCAAGGCTTGCGCAGTACCGCGCCTCGTGATGGACTCCACCTGCCGCAGTTGTTTGCCATGGCTATGGCTCCGCAATCTGAAGCCGCTCGTCGTGGCTCCCGAAGAACTGTGCAGCGCTGTAACCCCAGTAGCCATCGGGATAGTCCTGGTGTGGGGGATGTTGGGGCTGGGCAAGCCACCACGTCTTCGTCGCACTATACGCGCCCCAGAGGGTAGTACTCTCTGCGAAGTCGTGGAACAGCCCAGTCCATTCGTCGTACTTCCCAGTGGCGATCGTGCCGTCGTATCCCATGGCGGCCGCAACGCCCTTGCCGACTACATACGGGGCCAACCCGCCCTCCTGACCCGAGAAGCAGCACAGGAAGTGCGCCCACTTGGCCTTCCACCATATATGGTCAGTGATGGCCCTTATTCGATCGCACTGGCCACTCTTGTGGGTCCACCTGTCAAGCTGGCATTCGTCGCCGGTCTGCGATGTCGCGTCCTTCGTGCAGTATCTGTTTCGCCAGGACTGATTGAGCCACAGGCCCTCACCATATGGAGCGTAGGGCCAGCAGTGCCCGTTGAACTCCATGGCGAACGCCTGCCAGTCGTGGTGGATGTTCCGCCATCCCCCCCACTCCGCAGACCAAGCCATCTCTCAACGAACTCCTCCCCATCATCGTCTTCATCCATCTTCCGATCATCCGGCAACTTGTACCCCGCGCCCTCCAGGGCAGCTACCTGTACGGCTGTGACGGGGCGAGGGTCTTCGTAGCCTTCATAGGTCTTCTCTTTGGCCATGTGGTATCCTTCATATACGAGGCCCTGGTTCAACTGGGACTTCTCGTCGTCGTTTGCCACCAGCATCCGCTGCGGATCATGGGTCCGCCGGTGTGGGGAGAGCGGCCCACAAGTGTCCGCTGCCGTCCACAGGCATCGCCAGACCCCGCCGAGATCGTCGGCCCCCAACTCGTACACCTTGATCCCATCCGGCTCGCCGTCCTGGTCCGCGTCGTCGCCCCCATACATTGTGTTGATGGTACCCTCCCCCGGCGTCGGTGGCGGGCACTCTGCAAGGGCCGGGTTCACCACGACCATGTTGACGTCCGAGGCATTCTGGTTGCACTGGTCGTTGAGCCAGTACATGACGCGCATTTCCCTGGGGGCGCTCTCGTCCTCGGGAGTGTGGAACCACATGTCGTGCCCGACACGCGCCGGGGTCTCGGGAGTCTCAGAAGGCACCCAC
>JAGPGE010000723.1 GCA_018056145.1 Armatimonadota bacterium | reverse complement strand
CCCTCGGGCGTGATCCAGTCCGCCGCTTACTGGATGCTGGTCGCCGAGATCCTGGCCGCCGCTCGCTGAGCCGCGCCCGTTTTCAGTACTCCACTCTCACCTCGAACCTGTCCGGGCCCGGCAGGAGTGTCACCGTCTCCTGCTCTGGGTCGAACTGTGCCCACTCCGCGCCGTTGACCGTGACCCGCTGCATTTTCGCTCCATCCGGGTGGCGCAGTCGGAGCTTGATGGCTTCCCACGGCTCCCGCGTGGGAGGCGTCACCATTGCCTCGATCCTCCCTTCACCAGCGCGCGACGTCACTTGGCATGACACCGGCCCGAAGTGGGTGGGCATGCGTTCGAAGCGCACCTGCTGGCCGTCCCGCAGCCATGCCCGGGGGACTGCCCACAGGAGCCGTAGCGTCCTCGATGGCAGGCTCGGTCCGGCAAGCTCTTCGGTGACCAGCATGTGCCGCAGGTAGTTCACGGGCACCGCGCTGGAGCATGGAATCGGGTCGCTCATGTCGGGCACCGGGTAGGCGCTGGCGGCGTGCAGATCGCTGGCATACAGCAGATTGGTCTCGCGCGAGGCGAAGGTGCCGCGCTCCAGGTTGAAGGCGAGATATGCGTAGAACGCCAGGAGGAACTCGTCGATCTTGTCCTGGTGCAGCTTGGTCAGCGCATAACCCAGACCATACAGGCCGTCAAGCCCGCCAGGGCCGGCATCGCGCCGGAACCGGGGCAGACCGCAGAAGATCAGGTTGTCCGCCTCCATGTAATCCACGATCCATGCGAGGTGCCGGCTGTCCATCTTGAAGGGAATCAGGTCCAGCAGCACTCCTGCGAAAAGCTGGTAGTAGTCGTCCCCCACTGGCTCGCCCGCGTAGAGCCGCAGGGGCAGGAACGGCGGCTTGTGGCCGGATCTGTAGTTGCCCTCAATGGCCCGGTCGATATCCTGCCGGTACGCACGCGCTTCTTCCAGGTAGCGTGTCGCGGTCTCTCCGTCGCCCAGCCGCTCGAACATCCAGGCCGTGTCTTCCAGTCCCCGCCAGCATGCCAGGTTCGCATAGAGCGCGTAGCACTGCAGCTCCGCGATGTCTCCCCCGTAGGACCATTTTGGCAGCAGCCCCCAGTGCAGAGGCTTTTCACCGTTCTCAAGCTCCATGGTCTTGCGGCGATTCGCGAAGGTCCACTCGGCGCATTCCCGCAACAGGTCCGCGTGCTTGCTCAGCCAGTCCAGGTTGCCCGTCAGCCGCGCAAGGCTCACGGCATACATGGGCTGCAGGCCATTGCGGTACTGCTGGTGCCGGTCGGAGTAGGTCTTGTACTCCTCCACCTTCTTCAGGAACTCCGGGTGCAGGTACGTTGCGTCCATGTACCGCTCCGCGTCTCCAGACAGCCCGAAGTACCCCAGAGCCATCATGGCGAAGCCTTCCTCGACCCCATACAGGCTGCCCTCATAGACCGACGGCATCGACCCGTACGGCAGGATGTTCCCGTCGGCGTTGATGCAAACCTGCGCCAGAACTGCTTTCAACATCAAGTTGACCCGGTCTTCGGGAACCTCAACGGTGGCCGCGGGGGCGATCAGCTCGTCCCAGTAGCTGCGGAAACGCGCCAGGGCCGCGGAGTAGCCCGCGTTCCGGTATACCCCCGGCGCGGCATGTGCGCCACCCAGTCCGTGCGGGTAGACGGTGTCCAGCGTGCCCGGACAATCCACATCGAACTCGACGGCGGCGCCTTCCCCGACCAGCCCGCCCGCGCCTGTTGTCGCCAGGATTGGCCGCGATCCACAGGTGAGCACGCCATCCTGCAGCGTGGCGCTCGCAGGCAAGCCCTTCACCCGCAGCCGAACCTGGGTCTTCCCGGGACGGCCATCCGCGCGGGTCACTTCGGTGCGCACGAAGAGCGCGGGAATCTCCCGGTTTTCGTCCGCGAAGGACACGAAGGCCGTCTGCCGCACCAGCAGGTCCCCCGCCCTGCCCTCGATCACTGTGCCCGGCCGCCACCCGTCGATCAGCACCCGTGTCACTGTGTCCAAGCAGTCATCCAGCGTTATCTCATCCTCGCCGAAGCCGAATGACAGGCGCTCGCGGGCCAGGATCGTGCCATCCCGCGCCACCCCGATCTCCTCGCGCAGATCCTTGAGGCCCAGCAATGCCCGGGCCGGTGTCATCGACAGCGCCAGCGGAACCAGGTCGTCGTACCCCGGCTCGTTCCCCGATGCCAGCAGTTGCGTTTCGAAACGCCGGTCCGCCACCAGCCGCTCGGGCCATGTGTTCGGGCTAGCAGGCAGGTACCGCAGCACCTCGACTTCCGCCAGATTGGCGACTGGCTTGCGGAACCTGACCCCGATGGCCTCGCAGGCGAAGGGTTCAAAGCTGAGTTCGAGCCGTCCACCATCCCGCTCAGCCAGCGGCTCCAATGCCTGCCAGTTCTCGCCGTTTCTCGCGAGCACGGCCAGATCGTCGACACGCGCAGCATCTCCGGCGAAGTGCATCACCACGCGGTCTGCAACATGCTGAACCGGCCACTCCACCGATGCGAACCAGACCTGCCCGGCAGGTGTGCTCGTGTCGCCATCCACCAGCGCGGGGCGCTCACCCGCTTCCCCCTCACCCGACCGCCAGACCACGCACCGGGACGCGCCGGGCTGGGTCTCACTGAGTCGCGCCAGGTTCGGCACCAGCTCGCGCCCACCCAGCTTCCTCTGCTCGGATGGTGACAGCACCCGCGCGCCCTGAATGGTCTCGGCGCCTGCGCCATCCGCGAAAGCCATCACTTCCTGGAGCGCCATGAGCCCCTGGTCCCGTGCGCCCCGAGCAGGCTGGACCACCCGGAAGGACTGCGCCCGCACGGGCTCGAAGCTGATCACAGTGCGCCGGGCAGTGGGTTCCAGCCACGTCTCCGGCGCCAGCACAGGCACCCAGGACCGGTCGCTGAGATACTCGACCCGGAACGCCCGCGGGTACCAGGTGTCCTGCGTCCACCAGATTTCCACCCGGCCGATACTCACCGCTTCGGGCCAATCCAGCCGCACCCAGTGCTCAATCTCCGTCGCCGCCGAGACCCAGGTGTTCCCGGCATTGCCCAGGCGATCCGCGCTGCCGGTTTCCCAGGTGGTCTCCTCCCCGGGGGCGATCCACAGCCCGTCATTGAGCACGTCCTTCCTGTAGCCGGAGAAGATGGAATCCACGCTCACCGTCGCCGCCTTGCCCTCGGGATGGCGCACGAGATTGCTCTCGTCGTCCCGTGGTGGCGCGG
>JAGPGE010000722.1 GCA_018056145.1 Armatimonadota bacterium | reverse complement strand
GGCTGCAGTTCGGCCAGCGCCGCCCTGATCCCGGCGCCGCAGGCCACCCGCGCGTCGGCGTCCAGGTAAGGCTCGGCGAGGAACGTCGCGGCGTCGGGCTGGGTGCCGAACAGGTTGCCGACGATGAACTCGCCGGGCATCTCCAGGCGCCAGGTCTGGTGGAATGCTTCGGCCTTCCACTGGCCGAAGTAGGCTTCTTCGACGGCGATGAAGACGTCCGCCAGCTTGCGGCGGACGTCGGCGCTGCGAGGCCGGTAGTAGACCTCAATGACTTCCTCAAGGGCGTCTCCCGCATCTCTCCCCGGATCGCACATGATGCGTCCGGCAACCGAGCTGTTGACCTCGACCGCCGGGTTCACCATGGGGCCTTGGTAATACAGGCACGCCCGTGTCCCGTGGGCGTGGTGGTCCTTGAGATGGTTCGCCGCGCGCATCGGGTAGGCGAGGAAGTAGGACAGACGATCCTGGCGCGATCCGTGATAGGACCACAGGCCGCCCGAAGTACCGTACGCGCAGTTCAGACGCGGGACATCCTCCCAGGAGATGAGCCGACCGTGATGGCCCTGGTCCATGAAGATGTCAATGTGATCGCTCAGCTCAACGATATGGGCGAGATCCTCACCGGTGAGCTTCGGCTGCTGCCCTGTCTCGTCGATCGTGAAGAGTGCCCAGCTGATGGGGCAGCTGTAGACAACCACATCCGGGTGCCGGCTCTTGATGTAGTCGGCGGCTCGGGCGTTGATGCGCGCATTGTAGCCGACGACGCCGAACTGGCCCGTGCATTCGGGGCACATGCAGTAGCCCAGGTCTGCTGATTCCAGGTGCACGGCCCCGAAATCGTGGCGCTGGAACATTGTGTCGATGATCTTCTCCACGTAGCTCCAGGACTTCTCTTTCGCGCCGCACATTGCGTGTGGGTGGGGGTTCCCGTCCTGATCCAGTCCGCGCACCGAGGGGTCTTCGCGGATGATGCGGTCGTAGCCCCAGGTCATGAGCCCCAGGGGCAGAGACATGCGAAGTTCCCTGTCCGCGGCTTCCCGGAAGATGGTATCAAGCTGCCGGTTGCGCTCCTCATCGCCGAAGGCGCTGACGATGTCCGGTGGGTACTCCCCGGTGGCGTACAGCCCGAATGTGTCCAGGAACTGGTAGCCCGCTTCGCGGATGACGTCGAAGGTGCGCACGACGCCCTCCACGGTTCGATCGTCGCAGTGCGGGGCGGGCCAGTTCTGCAGGGGCAGGGCGGAGTTGCGCATGTCGTTGATCCAGCAACCGAAGGCAATGCGATACTGGAAGGGGTCGTGCGAGGTCGAATCTGTCACATTCGCGGGCATGCGCCGGTCCTCCTGGGGAGCGTTGAACGCTCTGGGGTGCACAGTCCGCTGGATATGCGCTATGGCTTGCGTGGATTCCTCCGCGAGTTCCGCAGACGCGGATCAGTGCGTGGCATAGTCCGTCATTTCATGCAGACAGCCAGAAGGGCCGACCCGCCTGCTTGGCTCGAGCGCTGGATCGGCCCTTCCGAACTACGTGCTGGCAGTTTCACTTGGGTCCGGCGGCACGTCACTCTTCAGCGACGAACTTCCCTGAACTGAGCCGGGTGACGCCGGCTCCTTCACCACGACGGGGACCTTGCTCGGTTTGGCACTGATCTGGGCCCAATACTCTTTGATCTCGCGCAACCACCCGGTATCGTCGTACTGCGCCATACGCACCACAGCCCTTCTCTCCCACGCGCCGGGACACGCCCTGTGCCCGCGGAACGCGCCGCCCCGATCTTTTTGCCGATCCTCCCTGCGTGCCAGCAGCGCAGGCAAGGAATCGGCTCCAATTCAGCCATCGAGAGGACAAGTGACCAGCATGGCGATCCGATGTTTTCTGAGAACTTTGGTTCAGACATGCGCCCCCTGCTTCCTGAACCAGCGCCCCTGAAAGCCCTCGCCTATCCCGCGCCTTTAACTCATGCTCCTGCGTCTGAACAGGCCGGAGCAGAGGGCTGTTCGCCAGTGACCTCGGGAGTCCTGAAATGTTTGGTTGCACTTTCCAGTTTACCCTTTCTTCGATCGCACCAATCCCGTTTTTGTGCTTTCGGAAGCGGAATTTAGGAATATTCGAGAAATCCGTGTATTTTCCATGTTGAGCAGCGCCGATGCCGGCCGTCTTCGGCGCCCCAGCCGCCGATATTCCGCATCACTGGTCGGTGGCGGGTCCCCGGGAGGTCGGCGTCTTACCCCTGGGGGCAGGAGTCCGCGCGGTCGCGGTGAACTGGTACAGGGTTTTTCGCGGTTTGTACGGGGCAGAAGCATGCTGATGCTGAGATGGAGTGGTCCTGACACGGCGGTCTGACCGGGCAACCTATGAGCGCGTGTTTGCCGGGCGTTGACGTCTGCGTGCGGCCGTTGTGCACACTGGCCTCACCTGTGCTGCTGTGGCGGGAAATACGAAGAATACGAGAACGGGAGACCGGATGATGACCGATAGCACAAATGCCGGGGAAGCTGCCGCGTTGCACAGGGGCGCCAAGCCGATCCGCGTCGGCGTGCTGGGCGTCGGAAGAGGCCAGAGCTTCGCTGCGGGAGCAACGGAGGCAGTGGGGATGAAACTCGTGGCCATCTGCGACACCTGGGAGGAGCGGCTCCTGGAGGTGGGCAAGCGGCACGGTGTTGCTACCTACACCGACTATGACCGGTTCCTGGAACACGACATGGACGCAGTGGTGCTCGCGAACTACTTCCACCAGCACGCGCCCTTCGCTATCAAGGCCCTGGCTGCAGGCAAGCACGTGATGAGCGAAACCGCCGCCTGCAAGACCCTCGCGGAGGGAGCGGCGCTGTGCCGGGCGGTTGAGCAAAGCGGGCGCATCTACATGTTCGCCGAGAACTACCCATATTCGGCGGCGAACCAGGAACTGCGGCGGCTGTACCGGCGCGGCGAAGTGGGCGACGTGCGCTACGCCGAGGGCGAGTACAACCACCCAGGCGAGGAAGACTGGCGGCTGTCCATCTCGCCGGGTGCGCGACACTGGCGCAATTGGCTCCCCAGCACGTACTACTGCTCCCACGCGCTGGCGCCGCTCATGTGCATCACCGATACCATGCCGGTGAGCGTCAATGCCCTGGCGATCATTGAGGAGCGCACCCAGTCGCCGCATACGGTGAAGGTCTCGGATGCGGGCAGCGTGATCCTGGCGCGCATGGACAATGGCGCGGTGTTCCGCATCTGGGGCCTGATGATGAGCTCCATCCACC
>JAGPGE010000720.1 GCA_018056145.1 Armatimonadota bacterium | reverse complement strand
GGGCCAGACAGGGCGGCCACCACCTTCTCCACAAGCTCTTCACGCACATACATGGGCAGTATTTCGCGCCTGGATGCGAGATCAACCAGGTCCCGGCCCAGGTTCTCGAGCTCGGCAGCCTCTGGAACCCGGTCTTCGGGTGTGGCCCCCAATCCGCGCTTCGCCTTCGCGATGGCTTCCTCGAGCTGGGGCCTCACCCTCAGCACCGCATCCTGGAAAACGTCAAGGGTCTGCCTGAACTGCTCGAATGTCGGTGGCCCGTCCTCAACGGGCAAGTACCACGCGGCTCGGATCTCGCCATCTCGTGGGTCCCATTCCAGCTTGGGCAATAACGTCTCCCAATGCAGCGACATCGCACTCTCGAGTACGCCGATCTTGCCCCGCTTCGGTGCCACAACGAGACCGTTGACGACCATGGAGAGGAAGTGCTGATTCCAGCGTATCGCGATCTCAACCTGCTGATCGCCGACCTTGTGGTCGATCAGGAATGTCTCGCTCAGCTCGCACCACTCGTAGTTGCGCCCCAGCGCATCCAGGTATCCTCGAATCGTCTCGCGCATATGACCCTCATGGCTCAGTTCCGCCATGGTGCTCATTCACTCCCGATTCGGGCCCGTTACGGCCCCTGATGGTGAGCCAGCGCCCCGACCAGATAGCCGACGATCACATAGCCGCAGATGTAGAGGACCCCGGTGATCTTGCGCTCTAGAAGGTCCCGTACTGGGGCGAACGCCATCGTGAGAACCCACCGGGCGCCCTTTGGTCCGCCCACGATCATCCCGAAGCCAGTGAAGATGAGCAGCACCATCACCGCACCACGTAGACTGGTGGCAGCCACGATCGCGAGCGCGTCGAACAATGGCGAGACCTCCCCGGCTGAGACGGACTACGGGTCCAGCCTGCAAGCGGCCCGGAGCGCGTCGATCATGCGCATGTGGAACGCCCCGCTATCCACTGCGAGAGCGATGTCCTTCTGAGGTTGGTCGTCCTTTGCGCCCCGCGCTCTGTGGTCGATCATTGTCATGCCACGGACCGGGGAAGCGTCGTCCTCGACCACTTGCACCCGGAAGGGACTAGTCCAGACGAGTTCGGGCCAGATGGCCACGGCCATCGCCAGGGGGTCGTGCATATAGCAACCGTTGAAGCCCTCGTTGTCGCGGTAGAAGCCCATGTAATGATCCGTGATGTCGCGCACGTAGCGGCCAAGCTTCCGCGTATTCGGACGCAGCGAGACCTCGATGTCGGCAAGTGTCAGCGGGCACTGGAGTGCCACGTCCAGGCCGATGACGGTCATGGGGATGCTCGACGCGAACACCTCGGCGGCTGCAACCGGGTCCATCCAGACGTTGAACTCTCCGTAGGGAGCGATGTTGCCTGGGACCTTGAATGCCCCACCCATGAACACGATCCGGGGGATACGAGCCGCGATCTCGGGGGCGCGGCGAAGCGCCTCCGCGACGTTCGTCAGAGGGCCGGTTACCACCAGTACCACGTCGCTCGCTACACTGTAGGTCTCGAGGATGAGATCCACGGCGCTTTGCCGCGCCAACCGCGCCGGGTCGGGGTCCGGCTGGCTGTTACGGCCAAGCCCCTTCGGGCCGTGGATGTCTTCGGCGTCCGGCTTATCTCCAGGCGGCCAGCCGCTCAGAGGCATGTCCAGCCCCACGCACACCGGGAAGTCCACCTGTACCCCGGCGGCGTCGAAGGTCTTCAGGGCATTGAGGGCGCTCTGCATTGCCCCAACGTTCCCGCAGGATGTGCCCAGCCCGACGATCTCAAGCCGCTCACTTCCGACCGCAAGCAGAATCGCCAAGGCGTCATCCACACCAGGGTCCATGTCCAGCAGCACACGGCGGAGCTGTGTCATCCCGGCACCGTCTCCTTAGCCACGGCGGACTGTCACTTCTCGTTCTTCACAGCCCACGTTGGCTTGGGCTGCAGACCAATCGCGCCCAGCGCGAGGTCCGTGATCCAGTCCACGGCCTGTACCGTGAGACACTCTGCTGCGGTCAGGCAGTGGGCCTTCTCGCGGCGCATGTAGTCCAGGTCCATTCTCAGCACGTCGAGCCGCGTGGGCAGCATCCAGTAGGTCTCATTGCGGTATCCGTCAGGTTTCCCGGCCCAGCCGGCCCCCAGCACACCGATGGCCACTCCTTCAGCTTCCCGCGCCAGTTTCCCACGCTCGTCGAAAGACCAGATGGCTCCGCACTCGGTCTGGATGCCTTGGCTTGTCAGGGGTACGAACAGCGCGTAAAGCTTCTCCCCTTTGCCCCCCCGGTGCACGCGCGTCCAGGACTCGCCCTGGCGCACGAGAAGCTGGAGAGTCTCCGGATCTTCCTGGGGTCTGCAGAGGATGGCGTTGGGCATGGCGGCGCGGGTGGCGGGGCTGCGCACGGAACGCATAATCGCCGTATGGGGAAACTCGGCCAGACGGTTCTCGGTACTCGTGCGGCGCTGGCCAATCGCGGCATCCGGGAAGTAGGCGGTTCGCACTTCGTGCACGATCTTGCTGCCAGCTGTTTCTAGGTCCACGAGGTACAGTTCAGCGAGTTCCGTCAGGCTGTCCCGACCGTCCAGTTGCTCGCAACCGCAGTGGGCTTCGACGTACTTGGCCAGCTTATGCTCAAGTTCCCGCCCCGCATCACTCTCCCGGAAACTCGCGCCCAGCAGCTTGGCGTGTCCGGGACGCGCAGGCTTTCCCCCGGTCGCAGGGCAGTCCACAAGCAGAGACACGAAAAAGCAGGCCGATGGATGACGGGTAAAGCGCCAGTCATTCGGGGCCTGCTCGCAGAGGGCAGCTATTGACTTGTCGAGAAGCGTTTCAGCCTGGCTCCTACACCCGTCGTCCCTGCCGTAGAGCCGCTCGACTAACCGATCAACGATGTGCTCGCGAGACTGGTCATTGGCGCATCGTACGTTTGCCATGGTCCCCCCCGGGGGAAGGAATGTCGGCCACTCTGAACCACGAACTCGCCACGTCGCACTGCACGGTTCGCCTCGCCTACACCATCACCTTCTCATAGCTGAGATTGATCTCTACGCCGGGCTCTGCCAATCGCGAGGTTTGCCAGAGTGGAACGCGATCACGCATCGTTGAGCACCAACCGAACGCTACTTGCCTGGGCGAAGCGGCCTTATCGCTTCGCCCCATAGCGCGACGGGCAGCCGTATCGCCCGTTGCGCCGGGCCTAGTCGCCAAAGTGAGGTGCGACGCAGGTTCGGGAGCCGGGAACTGATGGCTACCTGTCG
>JAGPGE010000721.1 GCA_018056145.1 Armatimonadota bacterium | reverse complement strand
TTCGGCCGCAATCCCTTCATCGAAACCGAGGCGCCCCTGGTTGTGGTCACCGGAACCGGCCCGGGAAGCGGCAAGCTGGCAACCTGCCTGTCCCAACTGTACCACGACCACCAGCAGGGCCGGACGTCCGGGTATGCCAAGTTCGAGACATTCCCGATCTGGGACTTGCCGGTGGATCACCCGGTGAACCTCGCATACGAAGCCGCAACCGTGGACCTCGGTGATATCGTGCTCGTGGACCCGCACCACCTAAGAGCGTACGGGAAAGTGGCGGTCAACTACAACCGCGACGTGGAGAGCTTCCCGATCCTCAAGCGCATCCTCGATCGCATCGCGGGAAGCGCGCCGCGCACGCCGGTGTACCAGTCGCCCACCGACATGGGCGTCAACCGCGCTGGAGCAGGCATCATCGACGACGCCGTGGTGCGCGAAGCCTCCGTGCAGGAGGTCATCCGCAGGTACTTCCGGCATTTCTGGGAGCAGCGTCGCGGCCTGTGCAGCCAGAAGGTATTGGAGCGCGCCGAAAGCCTCATGGTGCGCCTCGAAGTCGGCCCCACCGACCGCCCGGTCGTGCTCCCTGCCCGGGAGACCGCCGCACGGGCTGAACAGGCGGGCGTCGGCAAGGACGGCTTCTATTGCGGAGCGGCGCTCCAGACCGCGGACGGGGTCATCGTTACCGGGAAGAACTCGCCCCTGTTCCACTCGGCATCCGCGGCGATCATCAACGCGATCAAGCACCTCGCGGGCATCCCTGACAGCATGCACCTGCTCCCAGGTCCCGTGATCCAGAGCCTCACCGATTTGAAGGCCAACTACCTGGGCGCCACGTCACCGAGCCTCAACGTGCAGGAGGTGCTGGTGGCATTGGGCATCAGCGCGGCCACGAACCCGGCGGCGAAAGCGGGCATTGAGAAGCTGCCGGAACTGCGCGGGACCCAGATGCACCTCACCCACGAACCCGGCGCGGGCGACGAATACGGCCTGCGCAAACTGGGCATCAGCATGACTACCGACGCGAACCCCACCTCGCAGGGATACTTCCTCAGGTGAGGGCAACGAAGGCGAGATCGCAGCCAGTCAGTCGACCCAACCCCCTCCCCGAGGAGCCAGATATGACCAGCCGCGAACGGATGCGCCGGGCCCTCACCGGCGAACTGCCCGACAGGATCCCGCTCTGCGAAATCTCTATCTGGCCTGAGACCGTGGAGCGCTGGCGGAGTGAGGGGATGCCCGCTGATGCTGACCCCCTAGTCTGGCTGGGCATGGACCCCATCGGGACAAGCTGGTTCGATGGGTCTCTCACGCTGCCCGAAGAGACCCTCGAGGAGCACGAGGACCGGTCACTGGTGCGCAATACCGATGGGGTCACCGAATGGCGCTGGAAGTCGAAAACCGCCACGCCGCACAAAATCGAGTATCTTATCAACACTCCCGACGACTGGGTGACCTATCGCGAGCGCCTGCGGTTCTCACCGGGCCGCATTCCCGCGAACTACGGCGAACTCGTGTCCCAGTACAACGCGGCCGGACACTGGTTCGCGATGGTCCCTTCGGAGCCGATCTGGTGGGCGCTCATGGCCATGGGTTTCGAGCGCGCGCTGGAGATGATGATGGACCACCCGGATGTGGTGGCGGAGATGGTGGAGTACCAGACGCGCCTGAACCTGGACCTCATCGACGCGGCCTGCGAGATCGCCAAACCCGACGCCCTGTGGCATTTCGCGGATCTTTGCTACCGCAACGGGATGCTGTTCTCGCCGAAGCTCTTCCGCGAGATGGTGCTGCCGAGCCTGCGGCGCATCACCGACGCCTGCTGGGAGCGGGGCATCGTCCCCATGTACCACTGCTGCGGGAATGTCACCGACTTCGTGCCGCTGCTCATCGAAGCCGGCTACGCCTGCGCGCAGCCCCTCGAATCCCGTGCGGGCAGCGACGTGTGCGCCCTGAAGGCCATGTACGGCGATCAGATCACGCTCTTCGGCAATATGAGCGTGGAGCGCCTCAGCGGTAGCCTGGAGGAGGTCGAAGCGGAAGTGCGCCCGAAGGTCGCCTGCGCCGCGAAAGGCGGGCGCTATATCTTCCACTCGGACCACTCCATCCCGCCAACGGTGCCGCTGGAGAACTACCGCCTGGCGCTGGACATCGCGCGGGAAGAGGGCAGTTACGAGTAGAGGTCAAAGGCGGCCTCAGATAAAGGAACCTGCCTCTGATGAGGCCCGAGGCCGGATGCCAGTCCCCCGATTCCATGGAAAGCGAGCGGATCACATGCAGCTTGACCAGTTCCTGTCGGCGCTTGGCATTGAAGATTGCCGCGAGGTCTTCGAGCCCCACTGGGAGGAAGACGTCGCGAGCCTGCCGGAGAACCCGAGCCTGCTGGACCCGGACACCATCCGCGTCTCCCGCGACTGGGTGGGCCTGCCCGAGGAGCATGAGCCGCTTATACTCGCGACCGCGGAGCAGATCCGCCAGTGCCCCGCGCTGAAACTCTTCGCCTGGCATTGTCACGAATGCCTCTTCAGGCATCAGGACTACCCGGCGGAGAAGGTGCGGCAGTGGCCCTCCCTGGAGCGGATCCTCGGCGAGGAGCGTTGCGGGATCCTGTATCTGCTGGTGGCGCTGGGCGTGGTTCCGCTGGCAACGGCCTTCCACCGAGAGCGCGGGGTTCCCGAAGACATCTCACGCGCCAGTTGCGGGCGGTTTGAAGCCCTCACCGAGTACTATGCGTTTCACAATAAGGGCAATCTGGGCGCCTATACCCGGACTATGCACTGGTTGCGCCACTACGTGAACGGCGACCTGTTCCGCGTGGGCAGGATGGAGTACATGGTGCGGCCATTCCGTGGCGGCCTGACGGCGTACCGGCACCGCGATACCCGGGAGGTGATCGCCCTGGCAGCCGATGGCACCCGTTTCGCCGCCGATGGAATGTTGGACATGCGCCCCGCAGAGGACCCGGACCCCGAGGGCTGGGTGGCGCACGTTGAGGAGGGTGAGGGCACGGTGACAGGCTGCCCCATTTCCCCCGCGGGTGTGGGGCTGCGGGAGCCGGTTACGCTGGATCTGTCGAAATGGAAGCAGGTGCTGACCGGCGGCGATCCGGTGCTGGACGTGCACATTCCCGGTGGCGGGAACATGACCCCGGAAGCCTGCCGGGACACCATGGAGCGGGCGATGGCGTTTTTCAGGGAGTACTTCCCCGAACGGCCTTTCGTGGGGTTCGCCTGCGGCTCGTGGATCCTCAACCCGGAG
>JAGPGE010000719.1 GCA_018056145.1 Armatimonadota bacterium | reverse complement strand
GAACTTGGGCTGGTTGCTGTGCACCGGCCCGTATTCCAGGCACTCTTCGATCATCTCTTCTGTGAAGTTGCTGACCCCGATCGCCCGGATCTTCCCGGCATCGCGCAGTTCGAGGAGAGCCTCCATCGTCTCCTCGATGGGCGTGGTCCGGTCCGGCCAGTGGCACTGGTACAGGTCGATCACGTCCACCCCCAGCCGCTCCAGGCTCCGGTCGCATTCGGCGAGAATACTGGGCTTCGTCAGGCACCGGTAGACCGGGTGCTGGCCGCGCTCGTCTTCGGCTTCGAAGAAGTACTCGCCCTCGACGTGATCCCAGATCAGCCCACACTTCGTGGCAATGATCACCTGGTCGCGGCGGCCCCTGATGGCCTGGCCGACCACCTCCTCGCTGTGCCCGAAGCCATACATGGGCGCGGTATCGATGCAGTTGATCCCGGCGTCGATGCCGGCCTGGATCGCGGCGATGGCTTCCTGGTCGTCGGAGGCCCCCCACCACCAGCCGCCGATTGCCCAAGCACCGAAGGTAATTGCCGGAACCTGGATGTCGCTGTCGCCCAACTGCCGGTAGATCATGGAATCCCTCCTGTACTCGCTCGCATGGCGGCGCGCGGGCAGACCAAGTCAGTCTCGTTCAATGCGTGGCCGCGTCAGTCCTCCAGCAGGCCCCCGCAGAGAGAGACCATGAGCCAGCGGCCATCCTCATTCACGAAGCTGCCCGTCATTCCCATGGTCATCTGGCCGAACATGGGGATATCCACGCTCCACTTTCCGATGGTCGAAGCCACCGGTCCGCTGACCACCGTGTCCAGGTCCAGCATTGCGGAACGTTCCGCGGAGCCCATGGATAGGGCGGTTGCCAGCATGGTCGTGAGATACTCGGGATAGGTGAAGAACCACGCCTGGCCGTCGGGAGTGTACGCGCCGACAACGAATGGGTCGGAGTACAGGCCCTGGGACAGTTCGGTCACGTCGCCCTGGAGCATGGATCGCTCCCACGAGCGCAGCGTATCAACGACCGCACCCACGGCGGCCTGATCGGTGGTCTCGACCTCCGGGGTGATGGTCAGCGAGACGTACCTGAAGGACCGCTGCGGGCCATCCTGGACGGCGGAAACGCAGACATCCCAGGTCTGGACGATGGGCGCCGGGGGCTCCGGCTCGCGGATTGCGGGGGCTTCGCGCACGACGAACCGGGACATCTGAGACGGCATGAACGCATCCCAGACATCGCCCAGGGACGGTGGCTCAACCACAGGCGGAGGTGGCGGCGGCATGGTCTCGAAGGTGAGCTTCAGTCGCCCGGCCACGAACTCGCCCAGGCGGGAGAGGTTCGCCGAAGCGATCTTCGTACCCTCGGGCAACTTGAACGCCGCCGCAAGATCGGCGTTGCTCTTGAGCTTCGAGCGGGAGGCGGCGGTGAAGCTGTCGGCAGTGCCCATGATGGCCGCCGATCCCTGGCTGCTGAACAGGTTCCACAGAGCGGGTTCTCCGGTGGTGAGCGACGTCACCGTGTCGGCGAGCAACTTGTCCATCCCGGCCTGGTCGTTCTCACTGAGCGCCCAGACGGTCTGGCTCCCCAGAAGGACGGCGAAGACGGCGATGCACATCAGCAGATGGCGCATGTGGTGGCTCCTTCGACTTCGTGATCATTCCGGCACATTCACGCGCATATTCGACTTCGCGCCCTTAACACCTTCGTGCATTGAGCGATGCAGGACTGTGCGGGGTATTGCGCGAATACCCAAGCACCGGGGGCCATTGAGTTATTCCCGTGGCAGTCAATCCGGGCGCGATGCGCTGATGACCAAGGTGTCGGCCGACCCCATGTCCCTCGGACGGTCCTCCATTCCCACAGTTCTGATCTGCTCCGTCTGCGCGGCTGCTGATTCGCGCCCGTCGGCTGAGTGGCTGCACCGGGAGATCGAGGCAGTTCTCGCCCAGCCCGAGTACCGGAGGGGCGTGCCGCTGCTCCAGAAGTTGCTTGAATGGATCGATCAGCTCCTCCGGGGCTGGTGGGGAGACGAAGTCTTCACGCTGAAGGAGGCCTGGCCCGGGCTGTACTGGGGGATCGTGATCCTGTTGATCGTGGCCTTGGTCTTGCTGCTGGCGCACATCCTGATCACCATTCGCAATGCCTTCCGCGAAGGCGTTGTGACCCGTGCCCCGGTGTCGAGAGGCCGCACCGCAGACCCCGCGGAAATCAGGGAACAGGCCCGGACGCTCGCAAGCGCCGGCAGGCTGCATGAAGCGCTCCATCTGCTGTTCGAGGCGGTCGTGCGCCAGCTGGACCGAGCCGGGGCGTTGCGTTACGACCCGGCCAGCACGAACTGGGAGTACGTGGCGGCGCTGGGCGGGCATCCGCCGATCCAGGTTGAGCTTCAGGCGCTGGCGGGGGAACTCGATCATATCTGGTATGGCGGCGCGCCGCTGGATGGCGACCGCTTCGAGCAGTGCGCCGGGAAGCTGGACCGGGCCTGGGAACTGGCGGTGGCGCTGGGATGAACCGGCTCACAGTGCTCGTGGTGGTTGTGGTCGCGGCGCTGTGCTTCTCGCTCATGGCGATCTACACGTCCTCTCGATCGCCCAGTTCGGACCCGAACGCCGACCACGCCAGCCACCGCACCAATGAGTGGGGCGTCAAGGCCCTGCGGGAGCTTCTCGGGCGCGCAGGCCTCAAAACGGCCGACTGGAGCAAGCCTTTCGGCGAGCTTGGCGATGAGCGCGGCGTGCTCTGGGTGTTCGATCCGCAGGCGGAGATCGGCACGGAGGAGATCCGCGGTCTGCTGGCGTGGGTTGCCCGGGGGAACCGGGCCATCATCGTCCCAGACCCCGCGGACTCGGTGCGAGGGGCAACCTTCCCCAATGCCGGGCCAGACCGCTCCCTCCTGGCCGCTCTTGGCTGGGGGGCCGCACAGTCAGGTGCGCCCATGCCCGAGCGCGTCCATGTGCAAGCCACCGATCCGTTCTGCAGGGATGTCGGCCAGCTTCACTTGCCGCGTGGATGGCGACTGCAGGATGGCTCCGCGCAAGCCGTGGAAGCTGAGACGCAGCAGCGGCTGGACGAAGCGCCAACCCGCTGGCGGGTGGCGGGCAAGGAGGGCAGCCCCATCATCGCGGCGGGACGGGTTGGTCAGGGGGAGCTCGTGGTGCTGTGTGACGCGGATATGCTCGCAAACTCCTCCATCGGCGAAGCGGACAACGTGGTGCTTGCGGCGAATCTCTCTTTCGGTGGGCCCGGCGATCAAGTGTAC
>JAGPGE010000718.1 GCA_018056145.1 Armatimonadota bacterium | reverse complement strand
AGGAACAGGGGCTTAAGACGCATGTAGACCTTCATCCCACCGTACTTCAGGATGTTGATTTTCAGCATCCAGGCGATGAGGATCGGGCACCAGAAGACGATCATGCTCCATGAGCCGGACAGGGCAAAGCCCAGGGGCGCGAAGGGCCACCAGGTGTACCGGGCGCGCATGACGCTGAGGAATACGGCCATGAGCACGCCGGAGCCGAAGAAGATGGGCAGGCGCGCGTCGTAGTTCCCCGCGGTCTCCATTGCCGGCTGGAAATGCTGGAATCCCCAGAGCGCGTTGGCGCGGTAGCCGTAGCCGTAGAGGGTGACCGCCCCGCGCTGGTAGGGGATGAGGATGTGGAGGAAGCTTCCCCAGGTCAGGGCCACGAGCAGCGCGATAGCGATGGCGATGAACAGGTGTCGGCGGTCGAGCTTGATCAGGTCCGACATCTTCAGGCCATCGAGGAAGGTGCTGAGCAGATTGCCACGCAGGTCGCGGGTGAAGGCGGCGTCGGCGAAGGACAGGGCGGTGAGGTTCTTCGGGCCAAGGGCGCTCAGGCGGGTGAAAAGCCGGACGAGATCCACAGGCCGGAAGCTGGTCTCGGTCATGAGCATTCCGGCCTCATTGACGCTTCGCGCCATGACGATGACCACGACGAAGACGAAGATGACGACCTCCACGACGGCCATCCACAAGCTCATCCCCAGTTTTGTGAACCAGTAGACGGCCACGGCGGCACAGGTCAGCAGGCCAATGACCGAGACGCGATGGGGCAGGAACTCGCGGCCATCCACGTCGGGGTCAGGCTTGCCGACCGTGGCCTGCCAGACTCGCGCAAGATGAGGCCTTGCGGACTTGATGAAGTAGACCACGAGCACAAGATACGCGCCGAGGACCTGGTAACCGTTCCAGAGGGTGGTGGGGTACAGCGGCATGGCTTCGGGGGACGCGCCGAAGGCCGAGAACACGATGTTCTCCGCCCGCAGTAACACGAAGAAGGACCACAGGGACAGGAGAATCTCGGCGGGCAGGAAGTAGCTGAACCCAACGGCGGCCATGGAGAAGTAGGCGGTGGTGTAGCCCAGGTCTATCCAGGGCTTGCCCATGCTGTTGAAGGTCTGGTTCAGCCGGACCTCCAGCGGGATCGCGGGGATCGACGGGTAGATATTGTGGATGCCGTTGAGAGTAAAGATGAGGGTTGGGATGGCGAAACCGATCCAGACCATGGGGTTGGCGAAGAAGGACTTGCCGTCGGACTCCCCGCGGGCAAGCTCGATGGGCAGGTTGACGAGAGGGAAGCTGAGTTTCTCATTATCGATCCACTGCCTGCGCAGGATCGAGGCGAGGAAGGCGTAGGACAGGAGCAGCGCGACGATGACCACGAGCCAGGCGAGGTAGGACTGGGTCCAGGCGCTCCAGGGGATGGGGACGCCGGGGCGCAGGCCCTCGTAGAATGCGCGCACCACGAAGTCCTGGGCTTCGCCCTCCACGTCCCAGGGCACGGCCCACTGGGGGACGTGGGGGAAGAAGGTCTCCTCCCAGTGATTGGCGGGGGTGGCGTAGTAGTTAACCGCCACCATGGTGGAGAACCAGCGCTCGAGGACACCGCGGGAAGTGGTGAGCGCGGCCACGAGGATCATCATGTAGATGATGATGATCTCCGGCGGCCGCAATGCAAGGCGGCGGAAGACGAGTCTCACGCCACCGTTGACGATGACCACGAGAAGCAGCAGGCCGATGGCTGCCGGGGCGAACTGGCAGATGGCGATCTGGATGGTGGTGACCACCAGTTCGGCCCAGCAGACGATGAAACAGACGGCCACGGCCCCGATGAGGCCGATGATGATTGATCTCGCGGTGGCCGGGTGTCGCGCTTCCATGCCGTGATTCCGGGTCGTCTATTAGGGTCTGTGCGATCCTGGCGCTGCGGTATCAGGTGTTGTCGGCCAGCCACTTGAGGGTGGCTTCGCCTTCTTCGGGCGATGCGGCGCCCAGGACGTAGAAGACCTTGTTGGGTTCAAGCTCTCTGTGGAAGATCTTGATCTGCTCGGTGTTGCAGGGGACCCACAGGCTCTTGCCCTTGGCCTGAATGCTTTTCAGCAGGTCCATCCACTCGATGAACTCCCTGTTCCGGGCGCCGGTGGTCCACTGGATGCAGTCCAGGCCGTCGATGGAGCACAGATCATCCAGGTGCACCAGGCACTCGGGGCCGTCCAGGTGATAGACGGTATGCTCCAGGTATGCGGCCTCTTCTTCGAGAGCCGGGAGTGCCCAGCGCTTGAACTGTGAGGGGCCGATGAGTGCGGCGAAGTCGCACTGGATGGTATTGGTCTTCACCGGGTGGTAGGCGGGGATCCAGCCGCAGGTTCCGGTGGCGCCCATGTTCGCGGCCTCGTACAGACCATCGTAGACCGGCTTGTACAGGGCGCGTACGCCGTCCATTGCGCGGTCGATGGTCTCGGGGCAGTCGATGAGGTCCATGCAAAGCCTCTGGCCGCCGCGCATGGCGAGGAGGAGGTCCAGGTTGCTGTGCAGATCGAGATGAGCGACCACCATCTTCCCGGCGAAAGCGTCTCCGAGGGCCTTGCAGAAGTCCAGCATGCGCCGCCACCAGTAGTTGTCGGGGTCGAGGGTGATGGGCAGCGCTTCCTCCCAGTCGTCGATGCAGGGGACTGCCCAGCTTGTGCCTTCGGCGTCGCCGAACTCCAGGGGAGCGCCCATCCAGGCGGCCATCATGTCCGGGCCGAAACTCGGGGTGTATGAGGGCATGGCTTCGCCGCCGTACCAAGTTGCCGCGCCGTTTGCGAGGACGGCTTCGATGATCGGACCGAAGTCATCACGCGCGCCGGACATGTACCGCGGCCAGGGCGGGGCCTGGGCACCGGGCTTGCGGGCGGTGATGCAGCAGCAGGGTCGGTCGATGATCTCCTGGTTCCAGAAGGCCAGCCAACGGCGGTTTGCGTCCTCAAAGTCGGGTTTGAACTCGAGGGGCGGCATGGATGGCATGGGTTCCATTTGGCGGCTCCTAGATAGGATGGACGGCAAAGGCGGACGGCGTTCACGAGCGGGCACATTGTCGGACCGGGCTTGCCCGCGACGCCCTAGGTTCTCGTCGCAGAGGCCAGAGGCATCGCAGGCTCGCGCCGCTGCGGAACCGAACGGCGGACGGCAAGGCGGACGGAAGACGACTTCGCGGGCAAGCCCGCTCCTACACGTCCACAGGGCGTCTGCGGCGCCTGTGAGGCGGGCGCCCTTTCGCGCAC